>JBQGBW010000142.1:0-9481 GCA_052043475.1 Magnetococcales bacterium HHB-1 | reverse complement strand
ATGATCTTCTGACCGGTGGACAAGGGAATGATCTGTTTGTATTTTTTGATGGCCATGGCTCAGATACCATCCAGGACTTTCAAGCGGGGGCCGGAACAGAAGACCGTATTGACCTGATGGGCGTTCAAAACATACGTGACATGAAGACCCTTTTGAGTCTTGCAGAACAGAATGGCGATGATGTGGAACTTCATCTCAATGAAGAGGATGTCATCCATATCAAAAATACGGATCTGGATCACTTACATGAAGACGACTTTGTTTTTTAAACCGTTCACAATAGAGATAAAGCATTTTTTTAATCAAAGAGAAAGCACGGTGAACAAGGCGCTTTTTTATGCAGCAAAGCAGGTACACTTAAAATTTCAAGCAGCAAACAATTCCTGATACAAAGGAAGATCTTTCCTCTTTTCTCCATAATTATAGAGAGATTAACCCTCTCTCTATCCACGTAAAACCCCAGAAAAGAGACTTTTTAAATTTTTTATTCTTCCTGATTAGACAACGAATTAAGCCATCAAATCCAAGAAGTGGTACCAGGCACTGTTAAACTTTTCTTAAAGCGGCACCTCTTTTGCTCTTATTTAAGGCAAACACCAATGCTTTAAGAAAACTTTTTTCTGTGCCTATCCAATAAGATAGATCTAAATCTTTATTGGATGCAGAGACTCATCAAAGGATTTTCCCATGGCCAGTATCCTGACCCAAGAAGAGCTTAAGATGTTCATGCGCTGTTTTGCAGAGTGGAGCAGTGTGATCGAATTTAAAAAGAAGATCGAAGCAGCAAAGAGAGCGCAAGCGGCACAGAAAAAAGCGCTTGTCCTGGTAGAATCTTGAGTTTTTTTCAATACGCTTTAAACCAAGGAGAGTACCTGTACAGGTGCTCTCCTTTTGGTTTATCTTTTATCTTTAACCAAAAAGCGTCTTTAGCATCAATTCAATTAAAAAAGAACCTCAAATGTCATACCATAAATTAAAAACAGACCAGACCAGACACGCCTTATGGAGCGCATTTGAGCGGGATCTTTTAAAAAGAGAAAAGATCACCATAGATCAACGCTATCCTCTTCTTCGCACCCTGGCTGAATATCTGCTTGAAGGCTATCTTCCTAAGGAGGACCAGATCGCAGAAAAGATGATGGCGAAACTGTTTCCCCACACACAAAGAGAACATCTTGCTAAAAGCTATCCTACGCTCGTCTCCGATGCGCTGAAAAAATTTAAAAAAATAAGAGAACTTCCCTATCCCAAAGCACTCCAGGTGACCCCCTGGTGGAGAGATAAACAGCGGGTATTCTGGGATTTTTGCACGCTACTCACCAATCCCATTGATCTGATTGCCTTTGCCCAGTGTGCGCTATTAAGTGGCAGTGATCGCCGTCTGATTGATCGCCCCCAATGGACTAAAAATATTATCCGGCAGCAACGGTTTCATCTCAATAGAGCGTTTCAGATAAGCAGGCAACAGATCGATCAGGAGGAGAGTCCACTCTCCATTGAGTCCTCCCGTTTTTTGATCGGAACAAAACAGGATAGCAACAGCTTTCTCAATATGTTGGGGTACGCCCTTGGCAGTGCAGATATTGTTGAGAAAAAAGACAGATTACACCATATTCTTGAAATTGGCGGGGGCTATGGTAACCTTGCACGTCTTTTAAAACTGCGACACCCCCAAACCACCATCACCCTGGTGGATCTCCCCGAATCCCTTCTGCTCTGTTTTATCTATCTTAGCGTCCACTTTCCAGACAGCAAAATCGCCCTGATAGATAAAACCAGTGACCTTGATCAACAGACTAAAAAATCGCTTGACTTTATATTGGTTCCAGCACAAAGGAGTCTAATCCTTAAAAATCGCCACTATGATCTGGCCATCAATACTGGCAGTCTTCAAGAGATGCCCAAAAGCAGCAGCCATTTTTTTATCGATCTCATCACCAAAAAAATTGATTGTGACTATTTTTATAGTTTTAACTACTTTATCAATGCCCGCGATCACCTTCCTGAGTGCGAATCGTTTTATCTACCCCATACACACGAAATTATTCCTCAACTTGATGGCTCCTGGAAGCCCTTAAGGTTTCATCTCAACCCCCCTCATCTGACCACCGATTGCCGTGGACGTAACTGGCTCGAACTTTTGGCTGTTAAACAGAAAAAACGATCTAAGAAAGATTCAAAAAGGCGCGCTAAAAAACTTACGAAAAAAGCCAAACGGCATCCTGAGATGTCCGATCCCTGGCTTTCATATCTTTGGCATGCAATCCAGATTTATCCCACCAGAAAAGCCCTGAAGATGATTTTAAACGGCTTAAAGCAGTTTACGCTTAAGAAGAACCCAAAAAACCACCTCTTCTCTGGCCAGTTTGGCGCACCTTCCACACCAGAGGCCAATCTTGAGCAGCGCCAGATTCTCTTTGAGAGGATCGAAGAGGTGCGCTATTATCGATCACTTTTAACGCAGATAAAGCACGGCGAGTAGCCGCCAGATTTTACATCGGCCTGTTCTCACTTCTGGCAAACTGCCCAACAGCTTCTAATAATCGCTGTTTTGTGATCGGCTTTGTTAACAGCAGATCACACCCCGCCTCTTTAATTAGTTTAGACTCTTCAATCATGGCATGGGCGGTCAACGCGACAACAGGTGTTGGCAGGGCTTCGGTTTCAGATTCCCATTGACGAATGGCTCTGGTGGCTTCGTAACCATCCATAACCGGCATTTGGATATCCATCAGAACCAGATCAAAATGTCCGTTCTTAAATTTAGACAACGCCTCAGCACCGTTTACAGCCATAACCAGACGATGTGATGTTTTTTTCATAAAAGCCTGGACCAATAATCGATTATCTTCAGCATCGTCAACCAGCAAAATATCCAGACCAGGTTTTGTGTTATCAAGATCGCTCTGTAAGCCCCTTGGACTGCCAGATCGCACCGTTTCCTTGATCACATTTCCAATGATGGGCACCATTCCAATAGAGATAAGCTGGACTGTAAAAGTGAATGTACTGCCTTGACCAGGTTTACTTTCCAAGGAAATCTCCCCCCCCATCAATGTCACCAGTCGTTCACAGATCGTCAATCCCAAACCTGTTCCACCATATTTTCGGGTTGTAAAAGCATCCGCCTGGGTAAAGGCACGAAAAACTTCTTTCTGCTTCTCTTCTGGAATCCCTAATCCCGTATCTGTTACAGAGAACAGAATCGCGTTCTCTGATACCTTTTCAATAAAAACAGAGACCGATCCTTCTCTGGTAAACTTGATCGCATTACCGATAAGGTTCATAAGAACCTGCCGCAACCTCACAGGGTCACCATCAACATAATAGGGCACCGCCGGGTCAAACTGATGATTCAACTGGAGCCCCTTATCCAGAGCAGTGAAAGAGAACAACTCAATAATGTCATTGATCGCAGCACGGAGGTCAAAGACCGTCTTTTCCAAATGCAACTGACCCGCCTCAATTTTAGATAGATCAAGGATATCGTTAATCAAAGTCAGCAGGGTCTCCCCAGAGCGGTTCAGGGTGTTGACATACCAGGCTTGAGTTTCGGTAAGCTCTGTATCGGTCAAAAGCTCCCCCATGCCCATAATGGCATTCAAAGGCGTTCTTATCTCATGGGACATGGTTGCTAAAAAGGCACTTTTCGCCTGGTTGGCATGAATGGCCGCCTCCTTCGATTGTCGTAACGCAATATCAACTTTTTCCGAAGAGATCACAGAGGATGCCGCGCGGCTTAACAGAAGAAGGAATGCCGCATCTCTTTTAAGAATGGGATGTTTGGAGAACATTCCTAGAACACCAATCACCTCGCCATCTTCTTCTTGGAGTTTGTATCCCGCAAAAGCAACCAGTCCAAGCTCTTTTGCCCAGTCATGGTTATGAATTCTGGGATCACTGGATACCTGGTTCGTCAAGAGTCTATCGCGCTGCCCGGCCGCAATAAGCCCAACCTTATAAACGCCGATCGGAACACGTCGATGGGCGCCATCAAGGTGTGTATAGCGCCCCGAACTCGATACAAGATGCAAACAGATCTCTTGATGATGACAGGTTTTTTCTCTCCCATGGGTTCCTGCATGGATACAGCCTTTCTCACAGAGATCACCTGCCCTGATCACCCAGATACGACAGAAATCCTGTTTAAATACATCCACAGCGGTATCTGTTATATAATGCAATTTCTCTGAAGTTTTTCCAGGAGCCAAAAGAAACTCCTGCAGACGATTAATGGCTCTTAACCCAATCTCATTTCCAGCCAGAATTGCGTTGGCTTTCTCCAGATCAGCCGTACGCGCTTTAACTTTTTTCTTGAGTTGTTCTCGATGTGTTTTAAGCTGACGGGCCTGTTTAACCAACAGTTGATTCGATGCAACCAGTTGTGTTTTAGAAACGCGCAGAAGATTAAAAACAAAGAACCAGATGATCGAAAGCAACACAATAACCGTAGCAATACCGATAAAAACCAGATGGAGACGCTGTTCATTCTCCTCATGAAGCGTTTGAACACGCGCGGTCAAAACATTGGAAAAGTGAACCATGCCTCGCGCATAGATCCGTTTCTGAATATGATAATCTTTTGAGAACAGAAGATTATACGCCTTTTTTTTGTGCCCAAAAAGGATCAGTTTAAAAGCTTTTTTTTCCATATCAACAAGCTTTTTGTTGGCACTGTCCGTCTCCTTAGCCCCTTCCCGATCCAAAAGATCTGGCGCAAGGATCATCGCTTCTTTAATCGCCTGATCCAGTTTAGGTTCAAACCTCAGATAGCGTGCTTCCCATTTCAGATCACCTGTACTGGCCGCCATACGTGCAGACATGGTTAAAACTTCATCTAAGTGGACAATTGTTCCCTGCAACCGTTCAAGTTTGGCGATATCCGGTAAAAGTCGATCAATTGATTCATGAGACTGTTTAAGAAACCAGGCAACAATCCCTAATAGCAGGTAGGTTAACAGAGCTGCAATAATCAGAACTTTTAGTTCATAATGTTTTTTTAGTATAGAAGTTTGCTCAATTTTCATCTGTTTTTCTTTAGATAGATCAGACAATTAAAATCCTACTTCATTATGAACCTATCCATAGAATGGTACATAGCCTGACAACAAATGTAAAGCCACTCAAAGCGTCCTTCAGTTGGTCTGATTATAACAGAACATGCACTTAGGTCAGTGTCTCTTTTTAAGAAAAAAACTTTCTTCTCTAAGGATTTTGTGCGACAAATAGACCGATTTTAAATTGAGTCGTAAAAAGCATAAAAAAACGCTTTTTGAAGGCGACGCTTTAATTTGTTTGAGAATGAGGGGCAGGAGCCTAACTGTTATGGAATTTTCGGTATCCCAACGTCTTAGCCAAGTCAAACCTTCTGCGACGTTGGCTATTACCGCCAAGGCAGGTCTGTTGCGCGCACAAGGAGAGGATGTTCTTGGTCTTGGGGCCGGAGAACCCGACTTTGATACACCAGACTATATCAAAGAGGCGGCAATCCAGGCGATCAAGGATGGATTCACAAAATATACCCCCGTGGGCGGCACACCAGAACTCAAACAGGCGATCTGTCAGAAGTTTGAACAAGATAACGGCCTTATCTATCGCCCCGAAGAGATTGTGGTCTCTGTTGGCGGAAAGCAGGCACTCTATAATCTGTTTCAGGCGGCACTTAATCCTGGAGATGAGGTGATTATTCCAGCACCGTTCTGGGTCTCCTATCCTGATATGGTTCTTCTGGCTGAGGGCAAGCCTGTTATTGTCGGCACAACAGATCAAAATAATTTTCTACTCACTCCAGAGACTCTGGAAGAGGCGATCACGCCTAAAACACGCTTTCTTGTGATCAACTCCCCCTCCAACCCCACAGGAACCGCCTACGATAAAGCCTCCTTGATGGCTCTTGGCGAGGTACTGAAAAAACATCCCCATGTCTGGGTGATCACCGATGATATCTACGAAAAGCTGACCTATGATCAGTTTGCGTTTTATACCCTTCCCCAGGTTGTACCTGAACTTAAAGAACGCACCATTGTCTTTAATGGCGTCTCCAAAGCCTACTCCATGACCGGTTGGCGTATCGGCTATGCGGCGGGCCCTAAAGCGGTGATCAAAGCGATGACCACGCTTCAATCACAAAGCACATCCAATCCCACTTCCATCTCACAAAAAGCTGCCGAGGCTGCCCTCACAGGCCCTCAGGATGAAGTTGAGAAGATGAGAAAGGCTTTTGAGGAGAGAAAAAACCTCTTAGTCAATGGCCTCAACAGCATTCGTGGGATCAACTGCCGTATGCCCAACGGCTCTTTTTATGTCTATCCCAATGTCGAGGGGATGGTTAAAACCTCTAAAAGGCTAAAAAAGAGCAAGCTTGGTGCAACATCCATGGGACTGGCGGACTATCTTCTAGAAAATCACGGTGTCGCCGTTGTCCCAGGCGAAGCTTTTGGTTTAGCGCCTTTCATAAGGATCTCTTTTTCAACCTCCACAGCGAACTTAGAAGATGCCTTAAACCGTCTGGAAAGCGCATCAAAAGCATTAGCCAAGTAATTTTAAAAAAGATCTGTTGCATAAAAAAGGACGATCATACGATCGCCCTTTTTTTTATCCTCTCTCAATCAATCCATCTGCATATGGATACCAATACGGCGTTTAACTGAAGGACGCTCACCTTTTTGTAGTTTTTTCATCGCCATACCATAAAACTTAAGGTAACCGATCACCCAGGGCACCAGACGAAAGGTTGACTTCCCCCCAAAGAGTCGATCAATAGAGATGATCGGCACCTCTCCCATGGGCAGTTTCATCAGTTGTGCATTAATCGACATCTCAAAAGCGACCGCCCACCCCACTGAAGTGGCATCTTTGACCAAATCAGGAAAATCTTTCCGACGAAACATTTTAATACCTGTAGTCGCATCGGTCAGCGCAATCCGGGTAAAAAGGCGCAGACTGATATTGGCCAGATAGGAGAGCAGATGACCAATCGCACTACCCCCTAAACGCCGTCCACCAAAAGCGTAACGCGTACAACTGATAAAGTGGCAACCTTCATCCATCAGACCCATCATATCATCAATCGCCAGAATCGGTCCGACTTCATCGGCAGCAAAAATCAGGACACGCTCCCCTGAAGCCACATGAACGCCCGCCTGTAGTGCATTTGCAATCCCTGGCCCCAACGCATTGAGAACCAGATGAACATGACGCTCTTTATTCTGAACCTCTTGCACCACTTCTGCACTGGAATCCTCAGGATTATCGATCACCACAAGAACTTCATGTTCCTCTTTGAGCGCTGCTTTGAGCAGTCGCAACATGATCGAGAGGTTGAGCGTTTCATTGCGCACTGGAATCAGAATGGTCAAAGGTAGCGATGTCTCTGAAGAAGCCTTAAACGCTTGATCAACAACAATCATATTTGACATAATACACAACTATCCTCGTCATAAAGATCGACATGTCTCAATGTAAACATCGATATTATGTTCGCATGATCCAGACAAGAGATCCAGCATTGCAGCAAAATTTTACTCTATTTTCACTTAATGATATAAAAAACGATCTCAATGCATAAGGCGGTTCAATCCACAGAAAACCTGTAACAACTTGCAACCGAATAACACCTGAATTATAATTCTTTAGATAAAAATGGCTAAAAAAGGAGCAAAAGGCTTCTCCTGCGTAAAAAAAGAGGTTACGCTACCTTTGGTTTAAGCTCTCAATAAAATCATACGCTTTAAAATAGAAGTAGAGGGAGCGTTTTTTCATGGTTGAGTCCAATCCAACCAACGCCACAAAAGAGATCTCAGAACAAACACAGAACCAACCAGAACAGAGCACGCCACAAAAAGAACTTCAGTTTGTCACTTTTCACTTGGACAATGAAATCTTCGCGCTTCCCCTTGAACTGGTTCGTGAGATCATTCGCATGCCTGAAGTGGCCGCCATCCCTTTAAGTCCTCCCAGCATGGTTGGTCTTGCAAATCTGCGCGGAGTTCTCCTTCCCATTGTCAGCCTCTCCCATCTTCTTTTCCGCCACTTTGCAGACACAACCGATGCCACACGCATTGTTGTTGTCGATATTAACAGCGCGCCGGTCGGCTTTGTTGTGGACCGTATGGATCGGGTGATTCGCATTCCTGAAAACAAATGCTCTCCGGCAAAAAAAATTAAAACCGTTGTCGATAGCGACCGGCTTGCTGGCATCATCAAAGATACCGCCGGCTTTGATCTGATCATGCTACTCGATATACGCCATCTTGTGGGACCAGAGTTCTCCGCCCTGATAAAACGTATGGAGGAAGCGCGCACCCAAAATCAGAAAAGAACCAGCGTCAAAGAGATCAGCAAAAAGAGAGATAACAAAACGAAGAGTAAACAGGATATTCAGCTGGTCAGCTTTATCATTGAAAAACAGGAGTATGCTTTTCCTATCGATTGTGTACAGGAGATCGTCCGCATCCCTAAAACAGTCAGCACCGTCCCTCAAGCGTTAAACTATATTGTTGGCGTCATCAACCTGAGAGGAGAACTCCTCCCCCTCTTAAGCCTGCGCCGCATTCTCAAACTGCCCGAAAGCCCCCACACAGAGACCTCCAGAGTCATTATCATGACCCTGGAGAATAATCATCACCGTTTTCCCATCGGCGTCATCACCGATCAGATGCGCCAGGTACTCCGCGTACCTAAAAAAGAGATCGAAGAAGCCAACACGCTCTATTCTGGAAAAAAGAGCAAAAAAAACAGCAAAGAGATCGAAGCCGTCTGTCGCCTGAAAGGGGGAAAACGACTGGTCTCCATTCTCTCCATAAAAGAGCTTCTGAAAAATAGTAAAATTTTCCAGGAAGCCCAAAGACTCACCCAAGAAGAACAGGAGTTCGACGTGGACAGCCAAAACCGCCCCTCTCACACCACATCCCACGAGGTGCAACTGGTCGTTTTTCAGCTGGCTGGAGAGGAGTATGGTGTATCCATCGATACCATCCAGGAGATTATCCGCATCCCTGAAGATCTGGCACAGGTTCCCAAAGCACCTGAATATATCGAGGGTATGGTCAACCTGCGCGGACAACTGCTGCCGGTTGTTGACCTGCGCACACGCATGGATATGCCCCGCATCGAACGCAACGACCGCCAACGCATTATCGTGCTCAACCTTGAGGGGAAACACACCGGCTTTATTGTCGATGCGGTCAGTGAGGTGATGAAGCTCGACAGCCAGTGTATTGAAGATACCCCCAACTTTTCAAGAGAGCAGCAGAGCATGATGCAACGTGTCGCTAATCTGCGCGATAAAAAAAGAATTATCTTTATCCTGGAAGTGGAGAAGGTAATGGAAACCGAAGCCCCGCAACAACTCACATAAGCCCTACAACAACTCACATAAAACGATCATTTTCTAACGCATCTTAATCCATCCATTAATGTTTTTACTAAAGCCACAAGAGAAGAATAATGAGAAAAAATTATCCCTATCTCCTAGCCATAC
>JBQGBW010000141.1:0-9505 GCA_052043475.1 Magnetococcales bacterium HHB-1 | reverse complement strand
CCATCGATTAACCCGTACAGTGGGCGATACGCAACCCATTTTTCTGATTCTTATCCCCTTAGCGCTATTTCCCATGGTGCTGGTCTTTCGCGCCCGCCTGCGTTATCTGGCACGTCTACATAATCAGGAGAATCAGGATAACCCCTATTTTAGTTTTTTTGCCACCGTAATCGCCACCACAATGATTCCGGGGTTTCTTCTTGTTCTCTCAGAAATTTTTCCACATCTCACCCTGCCTTCAGCCATTGGTGATGTTCTGCAACGGCTTCTTTTTCATTTGGCACTGTTTATCTGGGCCTGGCTGGTCAGTCGCGCCTTCTTTGATAAAAACGGTCCAGGACGCGCATGCATCCCACTCTCCGATGATGTGGCACTCACCCTGCATCAGGCATTTAAAACCGTATTAATGGGTTATCTGGTTTTTCTTCCGCCCTGGGTTATTTTCCGGGATGATCCCTTTAACTTTACCGCCTTCCCTCGCTTAGGCATTCATCTCTTTGAACTGGCTCTGATTCTTGCCACCCACCGCTTGCTTAATCCTAAATCACCGATCATTCGCCGCGCCTTTGCTCCTGCTGCTTCAGAAGAGAGTAAACCGAAAAAGAGACAGAAAAAACGCGCCAAAGCCTATCGAAAATATTGGGGGAAAATCTATCGCCTCATTATCATCTATATGATCATTGTCTCTCTGCTGGATCTCTTAGGTTATCGTTTCAGTGCGATATGGCTTGCCAAAAATGGTGCGCTCACCCTGGTCACCTTCTTCCTCTTTATCGGTATCTATAAAGCAATCTTAGCCTGGCTTAAACCAACAATCATGCATCGACGAAGAATCTTAGCGGTTGTCGCCCCTGGGGAGCGCTCCAAAAAGAGTCGCCAGCAGATTGTCGAGCAGATGGCGGATGCCCTACGCTTTCTTTTGATTATCACTGGCATCTATCTACTCTCCTCCTATTGGGAACTCAATGATAAAGCGTTAAGGGTTCTGGAGGGCTACACCCTCTACTCCATCACAGGAAGTCATGGCACTTTAGAGTTGGTCACTCTGGCGGACCTCTTTCGTTTTATTATTGCCCTCTTTTTTATCGGCTGGATCTCCTGGCAACTACCTAAACTCTATGAACTCATTCTCTTCCAGAGAAAAAAGTGGGATATCGGTCTGCGTTATGCTCTGGTAACGGTCTCTCGCTACCTGATTATTATTGTGGGCATTCTCTTCTCGCTCCACTTTCTCCGTCTGGAACTCTCCCAGATCGGCTGGCTGGTGGCCGCCATGAGTGTAGGCATTGGCTTTGGATTGCAAGAGATCTTTGCCAATTTTGTCAGTGGCATTATCCTACTGTTAGAGCGCCCCATCCGGGTGGGCGATATGGTGACCGTGGGAGAGATCACCGGTAAAGTGACCCGAATCAACATCCGCGCCACCACCGTGGAGAACCTCGATATGCAGGAGTTATTAATCCCCAATAAAGATCTCATCACCCAGAAGGTGACCAACTGGACCCTCTCCGACTCCATCCTGCGGATTGTGCTACCGATCCGTATCGCTTATGGTAGCAATGTGGATCTTGCGATTGAAACACTGCTTAAGATTGCCCAGGAAGAGCCTAAAGTTTTAGAGCATCCAGCACCTGAAGTCATTTTTATCTCCCACGGCCCCTCAGCCATTGAGTTTGAACTGCGTGTTTTTCTCCCCAACCCGCATATTCGCATGGCCATGCGCAGCCAGATCAATCAAAAGATTATCAAAGCCTTTGCGGAACTAAACATCAAGATTCCACTCCCCCAACAGAGCACATCCATGCAACCGGGATGGCTCTCCAATGAGCTAAAAAATTTAAGCCAACTCTCCTCCTCTTAAAAGAGAAGAACCATGCATGAAGATCAACAATTCTCACTTATCGGCTCTCTTATGGGCACCATGGTTGGTGATGCATTAGGTCTCCCCTTTGAGGGACTCTCACCGAAACGGGCGAGAAAACTTTTTCCCGATCCAGAGAAACACCATCTGCTCTTTTTTAATCGTGGCATGATCTCCGATGATACCGAACATAGTGCCATGGTAGCGCAAGCCCTTCTTCACAGTCAGGGTGAGCCAGATCGATTTCAGAAAACTCTTGCCTGGCGCCTGCGTGGCTGGTTTTTCTCTCTACCCGCCGGTATTGGTCTGGCTACCCTACGCAGCATTATCAAGCTCTGGCTTGGCTTCTCACCAGATAAGAGCGGTGTTTTCTCCGCTGGCAATGGTCCTGCCATGAGAAGCCCTATTCTTGGCGTCTATTTTAAAGATCATCCTGAAAAACTTACACTCTTTATCCGTCATAATACGCGCATCACCCACACCGATATCAAAGCAGAACAGGGGGCTATGGCTGTCGCCTTAGCCGCTGCCATTTCTGCGAATCAAACCCTCTCTAAAGAAGAGATCATCCCCCATTTTTTAAAGCGACTTCATGATCACAGTGATCTTTTTTCACCCCAAGAGGGTTTGCAGGAATTTACAAAAATAATCACCAGTGTTCAGCAACAGCAAAGTACGCAAGATTATGCAAAGTCTTTAGGTTTAGAGAAAGGTGTGACAGGTTATGTACGCCATTCTGTTTTTGTTGCACTCCACGCCTGGCTCTCTCACCCGGAAGATTACCGCCAGGCCATATTATCTACCATTCTTTGTGGCGGCGATACCGATACCACTGCCGCGATCACAGGCGGAATTGTTGGTGCCCGTGTCGGTGAAGAGGGAATACCCAAAGCGTGGATCGAGGGTATAACGGATTGGCCCCGCTCCAAAAGCTGGATACGCAAACTGTCAAAACGTCTGGCCGATCCAAAACAAAAAAAACCGCTCCCCTTAGCCTGGTATGGTATTCCTCTACGCAGCATCTTTTTTATGGGCGTGGTGCTGTTTCATGGTTTCAGAAGACTGTTTCCACCCTATGGTTAAAATATAAAGCGATATATCAAAATACCCTTTACGAAACAAAGACCTTGCAAACATTCTTTATAACGGCTATTAATATACTAAATGTTAGTTCTAACTCAGATTTCCCCCAAAGACAAACGCCAAATTGCCCTACCTACAAGGGACTCCTATGTCTGAAGTAGCGATACTTTATCGAATACACAAATTTGAGTATTCTTAACTTTGTTTCAAGAATCCTAAGGAGTGTGTTGACATGAGTGAGAAACGCCAGATAAACACGTATACAAACGAGTTTAAAAAATCCGCTGTTGAGCTTGCAATTCGATCAAATTCTATCGCCCAAACAGCACAGGATCTGGGTGTTTCCTCCTTTTTTATGACAACGGCTTATCTGAAGAAGCCATCTCTTTAAGCAAAAAGAAGATGTCCGTCGTCTGCGCTAAGTCTAGGGTCAGTGATGACATGAGCAGATGATGCTTATAAATGGGCCTATTTTCAGGTGGCATGTGAAAAATCTAACCATAAATAAGAGATACAAAATAGCATGAAAGAGAAGCTGATAATCGTATCATTGTCCATTCTCCTTATCTTGATTCTTGGCATATTGGGTATGAGGATTATTAGTAAACTAGATGTTCAGAGTGAAATTTCGGCCAATATTGAAACGAATCAAACCCTGCGTCTGGGGTTGAACATCCCTCGAGGAACCGCTCTTCATGCCGCAGCAGAACGTTATGCTGAACGAATTTCGGAGCAAACAGCTGGTCGTCTTAAGATTGAGGTGTATCCAAACCAGGAGTTGGGCAACGATAACCAAATGTTGGAGATGGCGCGCCGTGGAGAACTGACAATTGTTTTGACCCCAACGGCCAAGTTGACTACAGCTGTACCAGCCATGCAGGTGCTGGATTTACCCTTCTTTTTTTCATCCAAACAAGTTTTATATCAAGCTCTTGATGGTGAGTTCGGTCGGATTTTGTTGCGTAAACTCCGTGACATTGGTCTGGTTGGTGTAACCTTTTGGGAAAATGGATTTAAACATTTTACCGCCAATGTTCCGTTACGTACTCCTGATGACTTTAACGGACTTAAATTCCGCATCATGAAAAGTCGTATTATCCAAAAACAGTTTGAAGCCCTAGGAGCCGAGACGCTACCTATCGATTTTCATGCCACACAACAAGCGTTGGCTGATGGAATCGTAGATGGACAGGAAAACCCGTTAGTGGCTATTGTCGCCATGAAGTTCTATGAGGTTCAGAAGCATCTGACGCTCAGTGAACACGCTTATCTCGGATATGCCCTTTCATTCAGTCAGAAACGGTTGAAACATCTTTCTACGGAAGATCAAAAAATTCTATTCACCACCGCCCGTGAAATCACTAACTGGGAAAGAGAGGAGACCCAACGCCGGGAAGAGGCGTTCCTGGAGCGTATCGAACGGGCCGGTGTGATGATTCATCGTTTGGATCAAAGAGTCAGAGCGAATTTTAAGTCGGTACTGTCATTCATGTCTAGAGCATTTGAAGAAGATATTGGCGTCGATATCATCTCTTTGGCACAGGAAGTAATGGCATTGAATGGTCGCCAGGATCGAATCCTGATTGGATTAAATGCCGATCTCTCTCAACACAGCGCCTTGGTCGGTTTGGCCATCAAACGGGGCGCACAACTGGCCATCCATGAGATCAATCAAGTCGGTGGTGTATTGGGTCGAAAATTGGCACTGATGGCCAGAGATCACCAAAACAATGGACAGCGTGGGCGAGATAACATCCGATTTTTCTCCGGGTTTGACAACCTAATTGCAATTATCGGCGGTAAAAGAAGCCCGGTTATCAAAAGTGAGCTGGATCTGATCAATAGCTTACAAATTCCTTACATGATTCCCTGGGCTGCCGCAGCCGATCTGACTGCAGCAACCAAAAAGCCAAATTTTGTATTCAGGGTGAGTTTGAACGATACCTTTGCAGCACGATATCTGATCGAGACGGCTTTTGAGCATGGTAAAAGAGTCAGTGTTGTGTTCGAAAAAACGACTTGGGGAGAGGGCAATCACCGCCAAATGCACAAATATACACTGGAGCAAGGAAAAGAACTGGCTGGAGGCCACCCCTTCGATGTTGGACACCGCTCTTTCTCATCCATCATTCAGAAACTATTCACATCGCAAACAGATAGCCTGGTATTGATATCCAACCCGCATGATGGACAACGTTTCATGACCGAACTGTTGGCGGTGATGCCCGACATAAGAGTGGTTTCGCATTGGGGGATTCTTAGTGGTCGCATGCCCAAAGAGATCGGTGCACTGCTGGAAAAAAACAACACTCTGTTTCCTCAAACGATCTTCCTATGGCCGCCGGTGACGAAAGCAGGAGCACAAATTTTATCGCAATATCAGCGTTACTTTCGTTCGGATGGTTCATTGTTGGAGGGTGGTGCAGCAGGCTTTGCCCATGCCTACGATATCGTCCATTTATTGGTGAAGGCTCTGCATCAGGCGAAAAGCATTAATCGTCGTTTGGTGCGTGATGCTTTGGAGCAATTACCACCGCACAATGGTCTGGTCAAACGCTATGAACAGGCATTTTTACCTGACCGACACGATGCTCTGGCTTTGGAGGATTATCATCTTGGCCGTTTTGTCGAAGGCTCAGGCGTGGTGCCGTTTGTTCAAGAGGACGTTCATCCGTGAGTATTCTGGTCAAAACGAGTCTAAAACGCCGTTTAGTCATCCGGTTCGTGCTGTTTATCAGCTTTGCATTGTTTTTGATAACTGGACTCACAGCGCTGCAAATAGCTTCTATTGTTCGTGAAAATATATTGAATGAGTTTCAAGAGGATGGTCGAGACACCTTTCTACGTCTCAACGATCACATCGACCGTTTGGTGGAAAATGTGGAGCGGCTGGCTAAAAACTCACTGATCGTTCAGGCAATGACCCACCGTGATAAAAGGAATCACTATCTTCCCCAACTGGCGGACAACTTTGCAGCGGGACGGAATGTCACGGCCTTCATTCTCGTCGATTATGCAGGCCGCGCTGTTTTCACCAACAGAAAGAAAACTCCCGATTACAATAAATCACAACCGCTGCGAGAAGCGTTGGGATTGGATCGCCCTGCAGTACTGTTCGACGGGGAGAACAAAAATCTGATCATCAGTTATCCAATTATGTTCTATGACACTTCTCAAGGGGCGATTGTGGTCTATTTTGACCTGCAACAACTCTTCAAGCGGACAATGCCCCATGCAAGTGGTGTGGCTCAGGGCGCTTTTGTCGGTGATATACTCCAATATGGTTCACGCCATGAGCAGGGCAAAGATCATATTTCTCTCACGGTTTCACCTGAGCCTGACATGCAATGGATCGCTAATCGCAAGCTCAGGCTTGAAGTCCATCTGCCCAAGCAGGCTATCCTGGGGCCAGTTCAAGGGATCGTTCTGGATACGATACTGCTTTCACTGGCGATTTTGATCGGTGCGGTATTGCTGGCTTTTAACATTGGTGGACGTATTGCCCGCCCAGTCATCGTGCTACACAATAAGATCCTTAACAGCTCACGTGAGACCGGGTTACAGTTGACTCCAGTTGGTACCGAAGACGAGTTGGAAGGTTTGGCACAAGCCTTTGAAGAGCGTACACGCGCGCTATGGGCCATTCAAGAAAACCTGGAACAGCGGGTGTCGGAACGTACACAGGCGTTGGACAAGGCACGTAGCGAAGCTGAGAAAGCCAACAAAGCCAAAAGCGAATTTCTGGCCAATATGAGCCATGAGATTCGTACCCCCATGAATGCCATCATTAACCTAAGCCATTTAGTTCAACAGACTCAACTGACCAACCGGCAGCAAGACTATCTAAAAAAAATCCAAGGGGCAAGCAATACACTGTTGCGGTTGATCAACGATATTTTGGATATTTCAAAGATTGAATCAGAGCAGTTTGAGCTAGAAAACACACTATTTAATCTGGATGATGTATTGAACCAGCTCTCCGGTATTGCCAGTGTCCTCAATGAAAAAGGGTTGGAAATTATCTTTCAGATTACACCTGATACGCCCAAACTGCTTGTCGGTGATACGGTTCGCTTGGGGCAGGTCCTTCAAAACTTGCTCAGCAATGCGATTAAGTTTACCGAAAACGGTCATGTAAGTTTGATGATTGAAGTGGACGCGTGGTTGGATAACGAGGTTATCCTGCAATTCAGGATACGGGATACCGGCATTGGGTTGACCGAAGAGCAGCAACAACGCCTTTTTCGGGCCTTTAGTCAGGCAGACAACTCCATCACGCGTCGATATGGAGGAACTGGCCTGGGATTGGCAATCAGCAGAAAGTTGGTCAAGATGATGGGCGGGGACATTCGCGTTGAGAGCATGGCTGGTAAAGGCAGTGATTTTATTTTCACCAGTCGTTTTAAATTCCAACAAACAGCAAAGCATACTGTAGATAACCATTCATTGGTTGGCAAGCGGGCTTTGATTGTTGATGACAATGCGTTGGCGCAAGAGATGTTAGAGGTGCAACTCACGAGCTTTGGAATGGTTACTGTAAATGCTGCCAGTGGTGAAGAGGCTCTGAAGATTCTCAAAAGCCAGACAAGGGATCGTTTTGATATCATTTTCATGGATTGGAGTATGCCAGGAATGAATGGTTTTGAGACATACCGTCAGATTCATGCAGATCCCAGCCTCTCCCGTGTTCCTGAGGTACTGATGGTGACAGCGCATGGTCGTCCAGAGATCCAACAGAAAGCTGAACAACTGGGAATGAGCGGCTTTCTCGTCAAACCTATCGCTCCATCGGTACTCCTGGAGACCATCTACGAAGTATTGGAATATCCTTTCTACAAGAGTAGTCATCGTGCTTCAATATCGCAATCCAACCTGAATAATGCCTTGCGGCACATCCAGGGAGCCAGAGTCCTCGTCGTTGAAGATAATGAGATCAATCAGCAGATCGCGGTCGAATTAATCGAGAGTCAAGGATTTATCGTCACCATTGCCAAGAATGGTCTTGAAGCGTTGAAAAAATTGCACGGTACATCGTTTGATCTGATCTTTATGGATCTGCAAATGCCGATCATGGATGGATACGAAGTCACACAAAAAATAAGAGAAAATCAAGATTGGGAAACAATACCAATTATCGCTATGACGGCACATGCTCTGTCCAGTGAGGTGGAGAAGTGCCTGTCGGTGGGGATGAACCATCATTTGCCCAAACCCATTGTGCCTGACGATCTTTATGCTGCGTTGGCACAGTGGATCCAACCACGTACAGGATTGGGTAAAGCGCCTTCTTCTTCATCCAATACGGATGTTCAAAATGATTATTTGCCAGACCTTGAAGAGGTTGATACCCAAGCGGGTGTAATGCGTCTTGGTGGCAATGTTCAAAAGTATCGTCAATTGTTAGTAACATTCAGAGAGCGGAATCTGAACAGTGCCGTACAGTTGGACGAATATATGACATCACAGAAGTGGACAGAGGCGAAACATCTGGTTCACTCTTTGAAAGGGGTGATAGGGAATCTGGGCGCCGATACACTTTATCGTCATGCGCAAGCGTTGGAGTCGGTGCTTGAACATCCGGAAGAGATGGACATTGAAGAACCTATGCGGTTCTTTATGGATGAGTTTCATCGGTTTTTGGAAAACATCGGCCCCCTTGTACCGATATCAAACAATGAGAAACGATCACTACCGGCAGCTAAAACTGTAGACCAGGCAGCCGCCCATACACTGCTTAAACAGGTTTATGAAGCCATCAACAGTAATTACAGCGCTGTATCACCTCTGTTAGATGAGCTTGAAATCTTGATCAAAGAAACCGATTTGTTCGATGTTTTCCGAACATTAAAGGGGCATGTGGCGGACTTTGAAACCGAAGAGGCTCTGGAACTTACTCAATCTCTGCTGCAAAAGTTGAAATAACAATAGATCAATCGGTTCAGTTTGTATTCTTAATCAGGGTGAGAATACACTGCATATTTTCAAACTAGCTATGGATAAACTCATGAGCAAAAAAAAACAAGCCGATCGCACTGATTGTGGATGACATCCCGGAAAACCTGAAGATTCTGATGGAATTATTGCAGGATGAATATTATATCAAGGTTGCTCGATCTGGCCAGAAAGCGTTGCAAAATGCTTTTGCTGATCCGATGCCAGATATCATCTTGTTGGACATCATGATGCCGGAGATGGATGGCTATGAGGTCTGTTTAAAACTCAAAGCCGATCCCAGAACTTGGAGCATTCCCGTATTATTTATAACGGCACTGAATCAACAAACCAATGAAGAACGTGGTTTGGCTGTTGGTGCTGTCGATTATATCACCAAGCCGTTCCAACCTTCTCTGGTCAAAGCGCGGTTGCGTAGTCAGATTGAACTGAAACGTCATAAGGATCGTCTAGAAGAGTTGGTGGAAGAGCGTACGCGCCAGCTTGTCGAAACCCAGGATGTAACCATCATGACTCTGGCTTCTTTGGCAGAAGCACGTGATCCGGAAACCGGAGGTCATATCAAGCGAACCCAAAGTTATGTTGGTCTATTGGCGCGCACCATGGCCA
>JBQGBW010000140.1:0-9629 GCA_052043475.1 Magnetococcales bacterium HHB-1 | reverse complement strand
GGAGCGAGAAGATAAACAGTGCGGTCTGTGATGGTTTAAAACCACTCTGGGCCCAATCACGGCTGATCTCTGTGAGGTGCTGTGTGGTGTGATCATCAAGGATCTTAGCTTGATTCTCTTTCTCTTGATCTGTTGGCAAGCTATTTTTAAATACTTGAAAAAAACGCGCGGATTGGCGGCGCACATCCTCTTCGGAGAGCAGGGAGGATGTCTCTGTGATATGGCTGCTCAATGTGTTGTGAATCCAGGCATCAAGGATTTCATTCTCTCGATCCTGAATAATCGCATAGGCGTTTTTTTTATCTCCCAGTGCTTTAACCATATGTCATCCTTCAATGGTCTATTGCTTGTAAAAATAAAGCGTTGTTACTGATTTTTATTGTGGTGGTTTTGTGTTATGCACCATGGTCCGTGACCAGAAATTCAGACAGTGGGCAATCTGAACTGGGGGCAGGCCAGGGCCTGTGATGCCACGGCTTAAAGCGGCACGGGGCATTGATTCATAGATGGCACTTTGGGGCGATTGGATAAACGTCTGTCCTTTAACCTGATGAATCGCCTTAATGCCATCGGCGCCATCATCCCCCATTCCCGTAAGAATGATACCACAGGCGTGTACTCCAAGCACCCGGGCCATATCGGTAAAAAAAAGATTGATATCGGGAAGTTGTGTCTGTTCTGGTGTTGCAGGTGTGATATAGAGCGAACCTTTAAGTGAAAGACGTAGATTGGCATCACAGGGGGCGATGTAGATCATGCCGGGTTGTGGTGTCACGGATCGTTTGACCAACAGGGTTGGGTGTTGGGTCTCTTCCTGTAACCACTGCACAAAGCCATCAGAAAACTGAGGCGTAAAATGTTGGCAGATCACAATGGGAATGTCGAGGGGGCGACGCAGGTTGGAGAGAAAAACCGCCAGAGTGGAGGGGCCGCCAGATGAAGATCCAATACCAATCAGAGGGGGTGGTCTACCTTCTTTAAGAGGAGGAGAGGGGCGGGGCATTACTGTTTTTGAGAGGGCGTGTGGTGGTGTTTGTGGATAGGTGCGTGTTGAAGATTGTTGAGAAGCTGAAGATTGTTGAGAAAGGGAGGGGAGGGGTGATGTTGCAAACCTTGTTGTGCCTGTGAGAATGGATATGTGTTGCAAAAAATGAACGTTGGCAAGCCGCCTTGTGTGTGTACAGGAGGGATCTCGCAACTCTTCAGGCATGTAATAGGCGGGGATTGAGGCGCAACCGTTGGCGCCAGAGTGTCGCATTGTTTGCGCAAAATCTGCATTGGAAGCGTCATGGAGCAGGAGAATTTTTGTCTCCTGTCGAAATGCTTTGATACGTCGGGTAATGGTATCTGGAGAGATATCTGTGGTGGCCACATCCAGTAGAACAAGATCAGGAACATGATCAAGTACATGCACCAAAGCTTCTGCACCACTCCATACAGATGTAATATTGAGTGTGCTGATTTCCATCTTAAGAAGCGAGGTCACCGCTTGATGGGTGACGTGGGATTGGCTGATCAGCATACTCTCAGACATGACGACAACACAGGCTTTTTTAAGAGGATATCGGCACTACTCTATTATATGCTTTTTCTGTTTCTCCTGCAATCAAAGCAGCAATTCTAAATGTGCGTTTTTTTCTTAGCTATAAAGGAGAAGAGTGCACGTTTAGTTGAAAATAAAAGATTGATATCCTGATAGAGATCACTGTCTATGAAATCAAACTTCAGGATAATCTTTTCAATGAGTATGCCTTTTAGATCAAATTCAGCTGATTTTACGCGGTGCGCGACTTTTCTATTATGGGATAAAGCGGCACAACTCAAGACTCTAACCTTCATGACAAAAGAAAAAAATGGTCAGGGAGAAGAGTCATGCCGCTTGAACATTTTATCATTTGGGCCTTTTGTATCATAGACCATTCTGTTCATGAAATAACGAATGGCACTCGATTAAGAAAGCGGGGGTTTGATCCAACCCTATCAGATAGTGAAGTCATTACTATGGAAATCGTAGGCGAATTCATAGGGATAGGAACGGATAAAGGCATTTGGGAATATTTCCGCATACATTGGCTAGACTTGTTTTCTGCTTTAGGGTCTCGATCTGCATTTGCGAAACAAGCAGCAAACCTTGTATCGATTCGTTTTAGCCTTCAGAACTCTCAAACTTCAGCAGTGACTCCATCGTATGGAGCCTCATTTAGAATTGCTGATAGGAGATGTGAATGAAAAAAAGCGGCTGAATCGATGTTCAGCCGCTTTTTTAAAAGATCAATGAAGTTTTAAGTTTAGTTCCACGCTAAACCCATTTTCTCCATATGCTGATTGAAGGCTTTCTCCCGACCAGAAAGCGGTGTGGGCATGCACTCCGGTTTCAGGGGGGTTGGAATAACCCTGGCACCATTTAATTTGGTGAGCAAGGATAACTCTTCAACCTGTTCTGCCAGTTGTTGGCGCAGTGTATCGATATCGGTTAGACTCTCAATTCCTGCTAAACGGGCTAGAATTTTATAGCCAGCCGTTTCATCGTGCGACTTAATCGCCTGATGGAGCATGGTCAGTTCACCATCACGATTCAAAAAGGCACCATCCACCTCTAAAGGATTGGCTGAAGCGATATGAAGATCAGCATCCGTATTCAGAGGCAGAGGACTGATGGCGATGGTTTTGGCTGTACCCTGTTGATGCGACTCTAAATCCACATCAATGCTGACAATGCAGTCTGCGGCAACGCCTGAAGGGAAGGGGAGTGCGCCTAAGCGGTTGAGCAGTGCCACATTGGCTTCACCAGAAATTTTACCCAGCGGTTTTTTAGGCTGTGTAATGCCTTCACCCACAGGATAATAGAGTTGACCGTTGTTCTGGAATGCCAGACGGGAAGCAGTGAAGATCTCCTCGATCGTCGCATTGGCGGATATGACCACGGCGAGTTTCTCTGCATTAAAGATCATCTCTTTGGCTTGGTTGATCACATCATCCAATGAACGTGTTGGACGCTCTTGGTCGGCCATCAGTTGATAGCTGAAACGCCCTTCTGCACAGATTGAGGCACCGTTAACCGGATCATCATTGATACTGCGTACCTTCACAACCCGTGCACCGTTGGTGTGCACTTTTAAGCCACAACCCCGGCTACAGTTGGTGCAGGTGGTATCAATGCTGTTGTTGATCCAGGGGCCGCACTCTTTACCGGTATTGGGCATCAGTGTGCCTGTGGGGCAGACATCAATACACATACCGCAGGCATCACAACCCACCTCTTGTAGAGGATCATTAAAGTTAGGACCGATACGGGTGGAGAAACCGCGCTCAATAAATGCGAGTGCATGGATATCCCGTACTTCAGAGCAGATGCGTACACAACTGGCGCAGGTGATACATTTATCGGACTCAATTTTAATCAGAGGATGGCGTTTATCCTCTTCATATTTCCGTTTTTCCCCCTTTAAGCGGGATTCGTCTGCATTATAAGCGGTGGCGCTGTCTCGAAGATCGCAGTCAAAGCGGGCACTACAACCACACTCAATACAGCGGGTGGCTTCCGCCATGGCTTGAACTTTCTCAAGTCCCATGTTGATTGCAGCCCAACCGCCCTCATTGGTGAGTCGATCTTCTGGGGGATGGGTGCGCTCCTGGGCCCGTTTTTGATGCACAAAGCGGGGGGAGTAGTCTGCCATATCAAGATCTTTCAAGCGTCCCCGGGAGATCTCATACTCTTTCTCCAGCTTGATCTCTTTACCATTGAGATATTGATCAATGGCGGCCGCGGCTTTGCGTCCTTCACCCACCGCTTGGATGACAATGTCTGGACCAAAAGCGCAGTCGCCGGCGGCGAACACACCTTCAATGGAGGTGACACAGGTCTCTTCATCATAGATAAAGGTGCGCCAACGGGTGGTGTCGGGTTTTTCAGGCTCGTTCTCGATACAGGAGAGATCGGGATCCTGGCCGATGGCCGGAATAATCAGATCAAACTCCAGATTCTCTTCACTGCCCTCAATAGGAACAGGGCGGCGGCGACCGGAGGCATCGGGATCACCCAGTTTCATGGTGATCACCTCCAGGCCGATGGCATGGCCATCTTTTTCGAGAACCTTAGAGGGGGCGGTCAGAAAACGGAACTCCACGCCTTCTTCGTGGGTCTCCTCCTGCTCAATCTCTAAGGAGGGCATCTCTGCCTGAGTACGGCGATAGAGCAGGGTGACTTCAGCGCCTAAGCGTCTGGCGACACGGCAGCAGTCCATGGCGGTATCTCCACCACCGATGACCGCAACCTTTTTACCCACCTCAACCTCTTCCCCCAGAACCACTTTACGCAGGAAATCGACACCGCCCATAATACCGGGGATGTCTTCATTCTCTAAGCGCATGGGTTTAGGCTTGTGGGCACCGATGGCTAAAAGTGTGGCACCAAAGCCTTGATCTCTGAGATCCTGAAGGGAGAAATCTTTACCAAACCATTGGTTATGTTTGACTGTCACGCCCATATCGAGAATCGCTTTAATTTCACGATCCATCAGATCCCAGGGGAGCCGGAAGCGGGGGATGCCGTAACGTGCCATTCCACCCAGTTCTGGTAGTGCCTCAAAGATGGTGACCGCATGGCCTAAACGACGGAGATAAAAAGCCGCGGAGAGTCCCGCAGGACCACCACCGATGATGGCCACATTTTTACCGGTCTCCTCACCGGCATCAAAAACAAAGGGGCCGTTGGCGATCTCAAACTCTGAGGAGAATCGTTTTAAAGGGTTGATCGCAATGGCTTCATCCACCAGGGCGCGGCGGCACTCAGACTCGCAAGGATGAGGGCAGATGCGGCCACAGACCACCGGTAAGGGGTTGCGATTTTTAATCAGGTAGACTGCTTTTTCAAACTCACCGTTTGCGATATGGGCGACATAGCCTTGGATGTCGATATTCGCAGGACAGGTGGCTTCACAGGGCGCGATACAGTCGCCGGCGTGATCCGAGAGCAGCATGTCTAAAACCATGCGGCGGCTTTTGACAATTTTTTCGCTGTCGGTCTCGATCTCCATGTTGGGAGTGACCACGGTGCTACAGGCGGGCAGTAGGTTTCTAGCGCCTTTAACATCGACAACACAGAGAAAGCAGGAAGCAAAGGGTTTGAGTCGGTTATCGTGACAGAATGTGGGGATATTGACCCCATGGGATTCGGCAACAGCGCGGATGGTGGCTCCAGATTCGGCCTGGACCTCTTTGCCGTTAAGCGTAACAGTGATGGTTTCGCTCATTTTTTCAGATGTCCTCTTGCAAGCATTGTTTATAAATACATAGAATCTTTATATATTTATAAACGCTTCTGTTTTATAAGGCCCTTAAATCAGGCCACCAAAATAGCATCGGGTTGGCAGACCTCAACACACATGCCGCAGTTTATGCAGACCTCTTGATCGATGACCCAGGTTTCTGGTTTCTTCAACTCACCAGTGATGCAGTCCACCGGGCAGTAACGTTCACAGATGGTGCAACCGGTGCAGTCTTTCTGGATAATGGTATGGGTGATCAATCCCTTACATACCGCAGCGGGACATTTTTTCTCTTTAACGTGGGCCTCATACTCCTCCCGGAAATATTTCAGGGTGGTGAGTACTGGGTTGGGTGCGGTTTGGCCTAAGCCGCAGAGGCTGGCGGAGCAGATCTGTTCGGCCAGTGCTTCTAGGGTGTCGAGATCCTCCATATTTCCTTCGCCTTCACAGATTCGGTCGAGAATCTCTTTCATTCTCACCGTACCGATGCGGCAGGAGGTGCATTTTCCGCAGGATTCCAGTTGGGTAAACTCCAGGAAGTAGCGGGAAATATCCACCATGCAGGATTTTTCATCCATTACAATCATACCGCCTGAGCCCATAATGGCGCCGGTGGCATTGATCGCTTCATAGTCGATGGGGGTATCGAAGAGTGATTCAGGGATACAGCCACCACTGGGGCCGCCTAGCTGTACCGCTTTAATCTTATATTTTGTGGAGGAGCCGCCACCGATATCATTGATCACCTCACGGATGGTCATGCCCATGGGCACTTCCACCAATCCGCCTCGTTTTACTGCACCAGCTAAGGCGAATACTTTGGTTCCTTTGCTGTTCTCGGTGCCGATATCTGCATAGGCCTGACCTCCTTGATTGATGATCCAAGGTAGGTTGGAGAGGGTCTCCACATTATTGATGATGGTGGGTTTACCAAAAAGCCCTTTGATGGCAGGAAAAGGCGGACGGATGCGGGGCATGCCGCGCTGGCCTTCGATGGAGCCTAAAAGTGCGGTCTCTTCACCGCAGACAAAAGCGCCTGCTCCCAGCTTAATTTTGATATCAAAGCTAAAGTCGGAGCCTAAGATGTTATCACCTAAGAATCCGGCTGCTCTGGCGTCTTTGAGGGCGGCTTCAAAATGTTCCACTGCCAGAGGATATTCTGCACGGATATAGGCGTATCCTTTTTGGGCCCCGATGGCGTAAGCGGCAATGAGCATGCCTTCAACCACCGCATGGGGATCTCCCTCTAAGAGAGAGCGATCCATAAAGGCACCAGGATCGCCTTCGTCGCCATTACAGACCAGATATTTTTGATCGCCAGGGGCGTTACGGGCGAAGGTCCATTTAACCGCAGCAGGGAAACCTGCACCACCCCGGCCGCGGATATTGGCGGTTTTAACTTCAGCGATCACATCTTCCGGGCTCATGTTATTCTGGAAGATTTTTTCAATGGCGGTGTAGGCATCGCGCGCACGTGCCTGATCAAAGGAGGTGGGGTTGATTTCACCGACATTTCTTAAGGCGATACGGGTTTGGCGGGTGAGGTAGGTGCCTTTTTCAGTTTCGCGATTGTCGGATGTGCTGATCAGGAAATCTTCGGGCATTTCACCATCGTCGAGGTGAAACTTGAGGATTTTGGGGATATTCTTCCGATCGACATTTCCCCACATATATTTATCGCCAGCGGGGTTGGCGATTTCCACCATCACCTCTTGATGGCACATGCCGATACAGCCTACAGTTTTAAATGTGGCGTCGGGAATTTTCTTACGCAGCAGTGTCTGTACATCTTTGGCGCCTGCTGCAATGCCGCAGGTTCCTTCACCTACAGTGACAACAAATCCTTCTCCGCTCATACTCTCGCCTCCTGACTCTGTTGGGCTTTTTTGCGGGCGCGTTTCTGTTTCTCCTGTTCCTGATGGCCAGGAAGCACCTCTTTATGTTCGCGGGCATGTTTTTTCAGATGGCGTTGGGCGTCGGCGCCTTTAAGGTTGGGATAGGCGGTTTCACCAATCAGCATCACAGGAGCCAGGCTGCAACAGCCGATACAGGCGACATCTTCGACGGTGTAACTACCATTCGGGGCGGTATCTTCGCCCTCTTCGGTGATACCCAGAATATGGTAGAGTGAGGTGTTGAGGCGGTCGGCGCCCAGCACATGGCAAGCGGTGCCGTGACACACTTTAATCAGGTTACGTCCCACGGGTTTGAGGCGGAACTGGGCGTAGAAGGTTGCCACACCATAGAGTTGGCTTCCATTGATATCCGAGTGCTCTACCACCAGATCCATCGCTTTGCGGGGGAGGTAGCCATATTCGTTTTGGATTGCCTGCAACAGAGGCACAGCCGCTGAGGCATCCGAACCGATCTCTGTGATCCACTGTTTAACCAGATCGGGCTCCACGGTGGCTTCCAGGGAATTTGTGCTCACGTTATTTTCTCCCTAAAAATTCCTGATTTTTTTTAAAAGGATTCTTTTTATGCTATTGTTTTTTAGCATAATCATGCAAATCCCAGCACGTCAAAATTTTCTATGCTATTCCTAGAAGGAGAGATAATAAATGCAAAGAACTGTGCCAAAATTGGTTATGAAAAATCCTTTTTTAAGATCAAAAGGGTGATTTTTTTCTAAAATGGATAGTTTGCCACATAATCCCAGACTCAC
Source organism: Magnetococcales bacterium HHB-1 (assembly GCA_052043475.1). GTDB lineage: Bacteria > Pseudomonadota > Magnetococcia > Magnetococcales > JBQGBW01 > JBQGBW01. The sequence continues at coordinate 1,697 of JBQGBW010000140.1, read as the reverse complement.
CGATAAAAGACAATATCAAAAGATAAGAATATTTAAATAAAATAATTTTTCTCTTTTAATGATGCTTGAGAACATCTTAAATTTATCTTGATCAGCGCGGTTTGCATGGTCAAAACGGACAGAATCGGCAGATACCGGCAAATATTGGCAGAAAGGGGGCGGCATTTTTTTCTTTTTTGGGTTAAAATTTTTTGTAGGTAGCCGATCGGGGGCACAATCTGGGATACTGTTGTTTTTTTAAGTGTGTATCTTTAATGCGTGATAGGAGGAGAGATTGATTCATTCGCAGGAGAAATTTTTACGACAGCGCGGAAGTTTTGCTTCGCGTTTTTTGATCTGGCTTGTTTTTTTGCTTATTGTGGTTGGCATACTGCACTACGCTTCAACGGAGTTTCAAGAGCGGGCGGCGGCACAATGGCCTCCTCCTGGGTTGAAGAATATTATTCTTGATCATGTGCAGCCGATCACAGCATTTCCAGCCATGAAAGATCATTATGGAGAGGATTTTGATCTGAAGCGTCTCAAAGGGAAATGGAGCCTGATCTTTTTTGGTTATATGCACTGTCCTGATGTCTGTCCCGCGACCCTGGGAAAGGTGGCGGAGATCTATAAGCTTTTAGAGAAGCAGGCACCAGACCGTTTAAAGCAGATGCAGACGCTGTTTATCACTGTTGATCCTAAACGGGATAGTGAGGAGAAATTAAAATCGTTTGTCAGCTATTTTAATCCCTCTTTCTTAGGTGTGTATGGTGATGCGAAAGCGACCGCCCGTGTGGCGTCAACTTTTGGTGTTTTTTATCGGAAAGAAGCCCAGAAAGATAGTGAGAACTATGCGGTCAACCACTCGACATCGCTCTTTCTGCTTAATCCCAAAGCAGAGGTTGTGGCACTTTTACATCCCGATCTGCAAGACGCAAAAAAACTGACTTCTCAGTTGATTGCCATTCAATCGCATGAGGTGTGGCGTCCCCATTGATGGTTTTGAATCAGGTGAAGGGGAGGGTGATTTTTCCACTCTCTTCACCTTCGATCATCTGTAGGATGATTGAGAAGCCCAAATGATCTTTTTTGCCGCGAAAGAGGCTTAAACCGATTCCACCATCCTCTTTACGTACCACCTCCCCTTCAAGTTCCAAAGAGGAGCCTTGAAAATCAAATTTAAGTATGCCTTGGGTTTGCATGGCATTTTTAGTGATGATTTTTTCATCGGTTTCTAGAAAGGCACCACCAATGGAGATGTTACGGATCTCTCCTTGGAGTATCTCACCATTATGCAGTTGAAGCGAGGCGAAGCTGTTTAAGGGGATGCGTTCCCAATGCCGTTTATTTTTTGTTTCTTTTTCTGACACGATAAACTCCTCACATAAATCTATAAACTTAAAATATGAGATTTCATTCTCTAGCCAGGAGATACTCTATCAGAGTTGGCACATAATTTCCATATCTTTTGGTTGGGTTTGTCTGATTTTTTTAGTAGGTATTTCGGTTTGCTGTGCTTTATCGATACCATTTAATATCAATAGATAATGGAGAGTTTGCGATGCGCTTCTTGTTGGTGGGGTTGCTGTTTTTGGTGGGATGCTCTGAGGTGACGATGGAAGATCTGGAGCTTCGGGAAAATGGACTCTACTATCTTAAGGATAAGCTGACCCCTTACAGTGGGCAGGTGCGCTTCTATTATCCTAAAGAGGAGGGGG
>JBQGBW010000139.1:0-9811 GCA_052043475.1 Magnetococcales bacterium HHB-1 | reverse complement strand
CTCGGCCACATCACGCACAATATCCTCAACAAAACGGGGATTATCATAAGCCCGTTCGGTGACATACTTCTCATCAGGACGTTTCAAAAGGGCTCGACTCCCGGATGATGATAACCCCTTGAAAGGTTGTTTTTCCATCGGTTTCAAGCTGACTGAGAATCTCTTTGTTCCCATATTGTTCAACCACCTTTACATAGGGGACCGGGCCCAGAAAGAAGATATCCACCTGATCATGACCCACCTCTTCAATATGTTTTTGGTAGGAGGGGGCGATATGGAGTTGGATGGGTTTGTTGATCGCTTGGGAAAGATGTTGGATCAGGGGGCTGAACTTGTCATAGAGGGTTGTTGGAGGTGAGAAGGGGTGAACGCCAAACAGCAAGGTTTTTTCTTTGCTATGGGTGGGAGGGCTTATCAGAAGAGAGAGGGTGAATAGCAGGAAAAGGGGCCATTTTCTACAGAGTTTTGATGGATATGGGGTTGTTGTCTGGAGTCTGTTTGAAATCATGGTTGCATCTGTTTCTCGTCAGGAATGAACTTGGCAAGGATGCTGAACTTAATGGTAGCAGAATTGGCAGGCCAACCAAAATGAAAACGATTCCGACTCTCTCATTAACTCTTTGGATGGTGAGTTTTTTGTTAGCTGGAGATATAATTTGATGATGGATCCCGTGTAGAAGAGAGGCGCTGATAGTAGGGGTGGGCAGCGTGATCCGGTTACAAAAACAACCCATACATATTACTTTACTGTGGGTTTTGTGTAATGTGTGGAACGGTCTGCCACGGCCAACCCCCTCCTGAGAGCCTGTTTTTCCCTTTTTGAGGATTAAACGAATATGAAAATATAACTCTCTGCCAGGCTTCTCTTTCCAATGGCCCACCATCAAAAGAGAGAGTCACCCTTCCGCAATGGTCCACTTCTCCCTCTCCTGCCTTATCCCATCCTGGAAATGATAGATATTACCTTTATGTTTTTTTGAATACCAAAAAGTTCAGATTCCCAGGATTTCAGGGGGTCATGTCTTCTGTTTCGTGACACACATTACACAAAACCCACAGTAAAGTAATAGCATTGGTTTTTTGTGTCATGTGTGTACGGGTAATCCCATCCTCTGCCAAGGTTGATCAATCCTCTTCCAGGGGAGCGCCCCAACGGAGTTTTCGTTTCAGCACTTCATAGTAGTTTCTATCGGGGGCATGGAGAACCAGGAGGGGTGAACGAGCTTTCTTCAGATGAACCTGATCGCTGTTTTTCAGGTTGAATCCGGTCTGTCCATCCAAAGTCAGAAGGCGTTGGAGATTGTCAGGGGCGAGGGTTATGGCGATGGATCCGTCACCCGGAACGGCGATGGGACGATTGGTCAGGGTATGGGGGCAGATGGGAACCAGAAGAATGGCATCAATGGAAGGGTGAATGATGGGGCCACCGGCAGAGAGGGCATAGGCGGTTGATCCGGTTGGGGTGGCGACAATAAGACCATCGGCGCGACTGGTGAAGACAAATTGATTGTTGATGGCGACTTCAAATTCGATGATCCGGGCCAACTCCCCTTTATGGATGACAACATCATTAAGAACCCGGCGTGAGAAGACCTCTTGGCCATCACGAACGACCGAAGCGGTTAACATCATCCGTTTTTCGATCCGATAATGCCCCGCCAGAACCTCTTTCAAAGTGGAGATGGTGGCATCATCGGGAATTTCAGTCAGGAACCCCAATCTTCCCATATTGATCCCCAGCATCGGGATGGGCCGTCCATTGAGAGCCCTGGCGGCGGCAATGAAGGTCCCATCACCCCCCAGAACAACGATCAGATCCTGGTCATCGGGAATACGATCCTGCTCCCTTTGATCAATGGCCGAGGGGAAACGGGCTCTGTTGACCACTTCATCGGCAACCGTTACCGCAGCTCCCTGATCAATAAGCCATTCCGAAAGATTTTGCGTGGCATTGAGGGCGCGCTGATCCTGTCGTCTGACAATGAGTCCGATCCGTTTGAATTCCATCTCAGCCTTTCCCGGAAAGAGGGTGGTTTCCTTTTCTAAGAAGAGGAATACATCTGTTTTGCCTTAAAGGGAAAGGGGAAGTCAATAAAATGGATGTCAGGGAATGTTGGTGAGGTGACGGTACGTTTTTAGGTTTTATGCTTAGGCGGGATCCTCTAAAATCCGGTATAAGAGCGTGTATTGAAACTCCGCCCTGCTTGCCCTGGCTGCGCGATACGAAGTTTCAATACACGCTCCAAGTGCCGGGGAGAGCAATAAATCGGCCATGCTATACATGTCTTAAGAGGCGGAATGGACGCACATCAGAGTACCTTTTCCAGTCATCCCCTGACCGATGTTCAGGCTTTGGAGGATCATCGTAATCTGCCCATCAACAAGGTGGGTGTGAAGGATATTCGTTATCCCATTGTGGTCAAGGATCGCGCCATGGGAAATCAGAATACCATCGCATCGGTCAATATGTATGTGAATCTGCCCCATCAGTTCAAGGGAACGCATATGTCCCGTTTTCTGGAGGTGCTGTCGGAGTATGACCGTTCCATCTCGGTGGAGAGTCTTCCGGGGCTTTTAAAGCAGATTCAGAAACGGTTGGTGGCGGATGAGGCCTATATCGAGTTGACCTTTCCCTATTTTGTCAAGAAAACGGCTCCGGTCAGTGGTGCCCAGGCTTTGATGGATTATCGGATCCGTTTTGTCGGTGAGATGCGGGGTAGGGATTATCGAATGCTGCTGGTTGTGGAGACCCCGGTCACCTCCCTCTGTCCCTGTTCCAAGCAGATCTCAAAGGCGGGGGCTCATAATCAGCGTTCAAAAGTGACCGTTGAGCTTCGTTTCCGGGAGTTTGTCTGGATCGAAGAGGTTATTGAAGTGGTTGAACGCAATGCCTCCTGTGAGCTCTATCCCATTCTGAAACGTCCTGATGAGAAGTATGTCACCGAACGGGCTTATGATAATCCCCGTTTTGTTGAGGATATTGTGCGTGATGTGGCCGAGGAGCTGGGTCGGGATTCCCGGATCACCTGGTTTTCGGTAGCCTCGGAAAATTTTGAGTCCATTCACAACCATTCAGCCTATGCCTTTATTGAAGGGGGCCAGGAGTCATGAGTTCCATGCGATTCAGTCGAACCCTTATTCCCACTTTGCGGCAGGATCCGGTTGATGCCCAAATTGTCTCCCATCGTCTGATGTTGAGGGCGGGGCTTGTTCGTCAGCTGACATCGGGTATCTACTCCTGGTTGCCCTTGGGTTTGCGAATTCTCAGGAAGGTGGAAAAGATTGTTCGTGAGGAGATGGATGCTTCCGGGGCTCAGGAGATATGGATGCCTGCTGTGCAACCGGCGGAGCTCTGGAAGGAGTCGGGTCGCTGGGAGTTTTATGGCAAGGAGTTGTTGCGCATTCGGGATCGTCATGATCGGGAGTTCTGTTTCGGTCCCACCCATGAGGAGGTGATCTCTGATATTGTGCGCCGGGAGATCAAATCCTATAAAGCGCTTCCGGCCAATTTTTATCAGATTCAGACCAAGTTTCGGGATGAGATCAGGCCCCGTTTCGGGATTATGCGGGGGCGGGAGTTTCTGATGAAGGATGCCTACTCTTTTCATCTGGATGATGAGGGGTTGGAAGAGGGGTATCAGGCGATGTTTGCGGCTTACAAGCGAATTTTTGAGCGCTGTGGGCTTCGATTCAAACCGGTTGAGGCGGATACCGGAACGATTGGGGGGGCATCCTCCCATGAATTTCATGTTTTGGCCGATTCCGGGGAGGATGCCATCGCTTCCTGCAGTCATTGTGATTATGGGGCCAATCTGGAGAAGGCGGAATCCCGTGAGGCGTTGAATCCTTGGCGTCAGGAGTCCAGTCCGGATCTGGAGAAGGTCGCCACACCGGGAAAAGAGACCATTGAGGAGGTGGCGGAATTTTTGAATATTCCCTCATCCCGAACGGTCAAGAGCCTGGTTGTTCAAGTGGATGGGGAGTGGACGCTGCTGCTGCTTCGGGGTGATCATCAGTTGAATGAGATCAAGGCGAGGGCGGCTTTGGGGGGTGATTTGACGCTTCCCTCATCGGCTGAGGTGGAGAAGGAGACCGGTTTGCCTGTTGGTTCCATCGGTCCTGTGGGGAGTTCATTGCCGGTGATCGCTGATTTGGCCTTGGAAGGGGCTGGGGATATGGTGGTGGGGGCCAATGAGGTGGGATTTCATTATCGGGGGGTGGCTTGGGAGAGGGATCTTTCCAGACCACGCTTTGTGGATCTGAGGGAGGTTGTTGAAGGGGAGGGGTGTTCCCGTTGTCAGGAGGGACGTCTGGAGATGATGCGAGGGATTGAAGTGGGGCATGTTTTCAAGTTGGGGAAAAAATATGCGGAGAGTTTGGGGGTTTCGGTTCTGGATCCCAATGGCCGGGCTTCCATTTTAACCATGGGGTGTTATGGTATTGGGGTATCCCGTGTTGTGGCGGCGGCTATTGAACAGAATCATGATGATAAGGGGATTGTTTGGCCGCAGAGTCTGGCCCCTTTTCAGGTTGAGCTGATTCTTCTTAATCCCAAGGACAAGGAAGCCTCAAAGGTTGCCGAAGAGCTCTATTCCGACTTGCAAAAGGGGGGGCTTGAGGTTCTTTTGGATGATCGGGATGAGCGGATGGGGGTTAAGTTCAATGATGCCGATCTGTTGGGAATTCCTCTGCGGGTTCTGGTGGGGGGAAGAAGTCTGAAAGCGGGGGTTGTTGAGATTCAGAAGCGGATGGGCGGGGATGCGCTTAAGGTTCCACCGGTTGAAGCTGTTGAGTCCATTCAAGGATTGTTGGCGACGTTGGGATGATTAATGGTCAGGCCAGAGAGAGGAGAAGACGATGGGGGAACGATTCATTGTTGCGGCGAAGGAATCCGTTACCGAAATCGCTGAGACCATGCTTTTTATGGAGATTAACGCCAAGGAGTCAGGTCCGGGGCGCAGTGAACTGATTGGTGATGCCAGTGCAGTGATCGGTTATAGCGGTGCTTTGAAGGGGAGTATGCGTCTGTGTGGTTTGACTCCGGCTGTTCTGAAGTTGGCGGGAGCGTTGTTGGGTGAGGAGCGTGATCAGTTGGATATGGAGATGAATGACGCCTTTGCTGAGATGGCCAACATGATTGCTGGTGGCATTCAGACCCGTGTTCAGGATGATTTGGGGGAGATTAAGATGTCGCCACCGGTGATTGTCTCCGGGCGGGCGCATCAGGTTTCCAGTGATCATAATTTTTCCTGTGTTAATCATACCTTTGAGTTGGAAGGGGAGCCCTTTTTTACGGAAGTCTTCTATTTGGAAGAGTCCCTGAAGGGGAAGGGGGATGATGTTGTTGATGACGGGGGTGCCAGCGTTGGTCTGCCAGCCATGGAGACCTCACCGGGTTTGGATGATCAGGAGAAGGATGAGGAACCGGCTGCCCCTGTTATTGAAAAACAGACTCTGATGTCGGCTGTTGAAGAGGTTTTTGCTTCCCAAATTGCGGAGATTACAGCCTCAGCCGTGGAGAAAGAGGTGGAGGAGACCCTTCCCAAACTGGCTGAGGATCTGGTTCGGGAGGAGATTGAGCGCATCAAGAAAGAAGGGCTGTAATCCGGTTATTTCAGCTGAGGGGGAGAGTGGTATCTTTTTTACAGCCCTCTGATGGATTGGGATGGCTGGTTGAGTAGTGAAGACCCCGGCTCTCTTTGCGATGGAGGGCTGAACGGATTATCAGGGAGGCGACCAGGGCCAGATTTCTCAGCTCAATCAGGTCGGGGGTAATACGGCAGTTCCAATAATACTCATCAATCTCCTGCCTTAACATTTCGATGCGTCGTCTTGCACGGGCCAGACGCTGATCCGAACGAACGATTCCCACATAGTTCCACATAAAGCGCCGAATCTCATCCCAGTTGTGGGAGATCAAAATCGCCTCTTCACACTGTTGGGTGTCGAAGCTGTCCCAAAGTTGAACACTGGGAAGAGGTAGGGGATCATCATCTTCCTCCCGTCTTTTTATATCCTCATCAACCCTTTTCGCGAAGACAATGCACTCCAGAAGACTGTTGGATGCGAGTCGGTTGGCACCATGCAATCCGGTATGGCTGGCCTCTCCGATGGCATAAAGGGCATCAATATCGGTTTTTCCATTCTGATCCGAATAGATTCCCCCACAAGCGTAATGGGCGGCGGGAACAACCGGGATAGGCTCTTTAACCGGGTTGATGCCAAACTCCAGACACTTGGCATGGATAGTGGGAAAATGGCTGGTGATGAACGCTTCGCCCCGATGAGTAATATCCAGAAAGACACAATCCTCGCCACTTCTTTTCATCTCAAAGTCAATCGCCCGGGCAACGATATCACGTGGGGCCAACTCTTTTTGGGGATGGTGCCGTTCCATAAAGCGATCCCCGTTTTTACGTAAAAGAATTCCCCCTTCCCCCCGAACCGCTTCCGAGATCAGAAAGGATTTGGCCTGGGGATGATAGAGACAGGTGGGATGAAACTGAACAAACTCCATATTTGCCACCCGACATCCCGCCCGATAGGCCATCGCCACCCCATCCCCGGTCGCGGTATCGGGATTGGAGGTATAGAGGTAGACCTTCCCAAAGCCACCGGTGGCCAAGATGGTGAACCGCGCCTGATAGGTATGGACATCACCGGTTTGAATATCCAAGGCATGACATCCCAGATTACGGTTGGATTGATTGGGATGATAAACCCCCAGCTTATGGGTGGTAATGAGATCAATGGCGATCTGATTGGGGATAAGGCAGATTCCCGGATGGGCTTCAATCCTATCCAGAAGGGTTTCCATGACCATCTTTCCGGTGGCATCAGCGGTATGGATGACACGTCGAGCCGAATGCCCCCCTTCCTGGGTCAGATGGTATTGATCCGCCTTCTTTTTGGTGAAGGCAACACCCAGATTGATCAGATGGTTGATGGCATCAGCTCCATTTTCCACAACCAACTGGACAATATCATGATGACAGAGTCCCGCCCCGGCCGTTTCAGTATCGGTGATGTGGGAGGTCAAACGATCAGCCGGATCAAGAACCGCGGCGATTCCCCCTTGAGCATAGTAGCTGTTGGATTCCGCAGGGGGGGCTTTGCTGAGAAGGGTGACCGAACCCCGTTCAGCGAGACGCAGAGCCAGATCGAAACCGGCCAAACCGCCTCCAATGACCAAATAGTCTGAATGGTTATGTTTTTCCAAGGGGTGTGACTGAATCATGACGATGCCGGTTTGGGGTGGTGGTTTAATTATAGTTGCAGTTGTCGAGATTATCTTATAGATTCTTTGAGGTATTTCGGCAAGTTTGTATCCTATTGCCGGGTCTATTTTTTGCCAATTCCTTCATTGAGTCCATTCTGGATAGATGTGATGAATAATTTTGATGAACTTTCCGCCGACCAATATAGTCAATACAGGCAGAGAGAGTGGGAAATCTCTCCAGGGTGGCCTTCGTGAGTCAAGAGGATAAGGTTCTTGTTGATAAGGTCAAGTCGGGGGATTCCCGTGCGTTCGAGCTATTGGTTCGCAAGTATCAGGGGCGGGTGGCTGCTGTGATTTCCCGTTCTGTTTCCGATGCGACCAAGGTTCAGGATCTGACCCAGGAAGCTTTCATCAAGGCTTTTCGTGCACTTCCCAAATTCAGGGGGGATTCCGCTTTTTACACATGGCTCTATCGAATCGCAGTCAATACGGCGAAAAATCATCTCATGGCTTCGGGTCGGGGATTGCCAATCAGTGATGTGGAGTTGGAAAACGCGGAAGGACTGGCACCGCAGTTGCGTGATAATGAGACACCAGAGCGGGCTGTTTTGCGTTCGGAGTTGATGGAGAATCTGGATCGGATCATTCAAGGTTTGAGTCCGGCAATGCGGGAGGCGGTGACCCTGCGGGATGTCAAAGGATTGACCTATGAGGAGATCGCTGAAAAGGTCGGCTGTCCCATCGGTACGGTGAGATCCCGGATCTTTCGCGGACGACAGGAGATTGTTGATCGTCTTAAAGGGTATGTCGGAAACAGCCGGGGAGCCTAGCGCAACGACGATGGAGTTGATTCGCTGGCAATAATAGAGTCTCTAAGTGATAATGGCTTGATGTTAAACAGACTTTAGGGGGCAACATGGAATGCAATGCTGAGTTAATCTCCGCGTTCCTGGATGGTGAGTTGGACACGGTGATCTATAAGAAGGTTGTGGATCATCTTCTGGAATGTGATCGTTGTTGTCGCACACTGGCCAATCTCGCCATGGTGCGGGATGCTCTTCAAGAGGGGTTTTCGTTGGCTGATCCTGAAGAGATGACAGCATCCATCATGACAGCGGTGACCAATGATCCCTCGGCGGGTTCTTTTGGGATTGCGGGAGGAAGTGTTGGGCAGCAGTTGCAGATGAAATTGGTCCGTTACGGACTACCTGCGGCCATCGCTGCCGGAATTATATCCACTCTGGCTCAAAACGGATTTTCCTGAGACTTTAAGTTGATGGGCTCCGCTGATTGGTAGAGGGTTGGGATTGGTGGAGTCTGTTGATCAGGATCAGTTCGGGATTCCGTTTTTAGGAGAACCATGCTAAGGGAACAAGGTCGTATTGTTGCTGTGGAGGGTCCCTATGCGGAGGTTCAGGGGCTTCGTCAGAGTGCCTGTGGATCGTGTGGGGGTGAGTCGAGTTGCAATACCCTTTCCGGGGGGAGTCGAGGCCGTTTTCAGACCATACGTGTTCTGAATCCGATTGATGCCCGGGTGGGGGAGTTGGTTATCTTTGAGATTCCTGAGAGAAGTTTTCTGAAAGCCTCATTTCTTGCCTATGCCTTACCGGTAGTGGCGCTTTTTCTTGTTGGTTCCCTTGTTCGATCTGTTTTTATTGAGTTGGGATTTCCTGATGCCGCGGAGCCTTTGGGAGCGTTGTCCGGGCTTTTGGCTTTGGGGCTTGTTTTTTATGGGGTGGGCCGTTATGCCGGAGGGGAAGGCCGGGAGGGTTTCTATCCGGTTGTTTCCGAGGTGGTGATAGAGCATTCAACCCTCACCTTTTTCGATAGACCCCCTTCATGATTTGGGCGTTTTTCTTTATTTTTGTTTTTCAACGATTGAATTGATAAAACAGGCTCTTCTGATTTTGGGACCAGGATGAACAGAGAGCTTCTTCCTTTTTGGGGTGGATGATTTCTGTTTTTCCTCATTTCCCGATCTTTGGGGGAGCGAGAGGAGTGATTCAGCATGTTGTCCTTTCCCGGTCGTTATCTTGGGGTTTTTTCCCTGCTTTCCCTTGTTGTTCTGTCTCTTTTTGTTGGCTCTTCAACGGTTGAGGCCAGACCCTATCTTCCTGATTTTGCCGGATTGGTTAAAAAGCTGAAGCCGGTTGTTGTCAATATCAGTGTCACCCCGAAATCCCGTAAGCGTCGTTTTGGTCCGGGAGATATGCCCAAATCGTTTGAAGGATCTCCTTTTGAGGATTTTTTTCATCGTTTTTTTGATCAGATTCCCAGACCGGGTGAGCGTCGCAATCGCAGTATGGGTTCCGGGGTAATTTTTGATGCGGACGGTTTGATTGTCACCAATCATCATGTGGTTGAGAATGCAGGCAAGATCAAGGTTCGTCTTTGGGATGAGCGGGAGTTACAGGCGAAGGTTGTCGGGGTTGATGAGAAGACCGATCTGGCATTGATTCGGGTTCATGCGGGAAAAGCTCTACCGGCAGCCACTTTTGGTGATTCCGATAAGGTTGAGGTCGGTTCCTGGGCCATTGCCATTGGGAATCCTTTTGGTTTTTCGGCAACGGTGACGGCGGGGATTATTTCGGC
>JBQGBW010000138.1:0-9883 GCA_052043475.1 Magnetococcales bacterium HHB-1 | reverse complement strand
TATTTTAACCGGCGCTTCGGTGCTGGTGCCTTTTTTAGGCGTGGCGGTGGTGACGGTGCCGGTGGCGATTTTGGGGCTTTTTCAGTGGGGATTAACCTGGGAGGCGGCGCAACCGCTTTTTGCTTATACTCTTCTACAGCTCATTGATGGTGTTGTGGTGGCACCGCTGATTTTAGGCGAGGCAGTTAAAATTCATCCGATTACCATTATTATCTCGGTTCTTGTTTTTGGCTCTTTCTGGGGGATGTTAGGGGTCTTTTTTGCGGTTCCTCTGGCTGTTTTGATGCGTAGCATTGTGAATGCGGCCGCTGACCTTCTAAGACAGCAAGCTTCTATGGAGAAAGCATGAGTGAAGAGCCCCGGTTGGATTTGGCAATTACGCTGCTGATGCGTTTTTCAAGCGCTCCTGATGTACCGGTTTCACGGCTGTTAAAAAAATTCTTTCGTCAAAACCCTGCTTTAGGGGGGAATGATCGAGCATGCTTACGGGCCTGGATCTATCGGACGATCCGCTATCTGGCTTTATGGCAGAAAGGGGACTCTTTACAAATGTTTTCAGAAGAGGAGGCTTTAAGGCTTCTTCTTAAAGCGGGTTCTCCTTGTCCAACCTTGGCTTCACGTCCCTCTGAAAATTACGCTCTTGCCCCAGAAGGCATTTCTGAGGTGGAGAGTTTTCCTCCGTGGCTCTGGCAGCAGATAATTTTAAGCGGTGATTTTAATGAAAATGAAGCGCCGGTTGTGGCTGAATCGCTTAATCGCTTGCCTAAGGTGGATCTTCGTGTTAACTCCCTTAAAACAGACCGACAGAGCGTTTTAGATCAACTTAAAGAAGCGCAAATCTCTGCGATCAAAACGCCTTGGGCACCTCAAGGCTTAAGGCTTCCCTCTTCACGTTTTCCAGAGCACCACGCGCTGGTTCGTCAGGGTTGTGTGGAGATCCAAAATGAGGGGAGCCAGTTGGTGAGCCATCTGGTGGCACCTCAAGAGGGACAGTTGGTGATCGACCTCTGTGCTGGAGAGGGGGGCAAGACGCTTCATCTGGCGGCTTTGATGAAAAATCAAGGAAAGATTATCGCGACCGATATCCACATGCCGCGCCTTAAAAAACTGCGCATCCGTTGTCAGCGGGCGGGGGTGAAGATTGTTCAATCTTTTAAAATTGAACATGAGCGCGATCGTAAGCTGAGAAAATGGCTGAATCGTGCCGATGCGGTTTTAGTGGATGCCCCTTGTAGCGGCTTGGGCACTTTACGGCGCCATCCAGAGTTGCGTTGGCGTTATCAGACGCATCATATTGAAGCCTTTCACCACCGTCAGTATGCGTTGTTGGCCGCAGGTGCTTCTCTTCTGCGCTCCCGGGGACGGCTTATCTATGTCACCTGCTCTTTGCTTAAGAGAGAGAACCAGGATGTTGTCGAGGCTTTTCTGGCTGAAAACCGCAATTTTCGTCCGCTTGTTTTCTCTTTTCCTTTTGGAAAGGATCACCAGGATGAAAATTCACGACTCAAGATTCCTCTTACGCTCTGGCCCCATAAGCATCAGACCGATGGCTTTTTTATTGCTGTTTTACAAAAACAAAGATAAAATGTTAAATATGACGATGGTTAAAAAGTCTTTTTAAAATTTATCTCCTCAAGCAACGTTTTGAAGGAGTGCTTGAGGAAACATGATCGAGTTAGGCGCTATTTTTTGCGGCTTTTTTTGCCGCTTTGCGTGCTTTTTCAGCGGCGCGTTTGGCCTCTTTTGCAGCAGCTTTGCGTGCTTTGGCTTCTTCTTTTGCAGCGGCGCGTTTAGCCTCTTTTTCGGCTTTGTGTGATTTCTCTTTTTCAGCGGCGCGCTTGGCTTCTTTTTCAGCCTCTTCTTTAAGTTCTTTTTCGATCTTTGTCTCTTTTTCTGGCGTGTATTTTTTACCCTCTTTTAAGCCCATGCCATAGATCTCAATCTCTTCTTTTTCGATATCTTTGAAGGGATCGGCTTCGCTTTCATCGGTCTTAATGGCACCACGACGCAGTTCCAGTTCGCGCAGTTTTTGTAGCCGTTTTTTCTCTTTTTCTTCTGCATCAATGGCTTTTTTGCGCTTGATAAACTCTTTGGAGCAGGTAGCCAGGAACTCTTCCGCCCTATTTTTTCCACGAACGCCAAGCACCTCTAAGGTTTCCCCTAGTTCGCGATATTTATAGTGGGTGAGAAACCACTTGAGGTTTTCCACCACCTCTTTATCGAGATCACGGATATCGTGGCAGTGGGAGTAATCTGAGGCGCCGGTGGGGACAGCCAGGATTTTATGATCCAGCTCTCCTGTATCCATCAACTCAATGATGCCAATCACACGGACAGGAACAATGACGCCGGGATGAAACACCTCAGAGGAGATGACAATCACATCGGGAGGGTCGCCGTCAAATTCGTTCCAGGCTTGGGGAAAGAAGCCATAATTTTGCGGGTAGTTGACAGGGGTTCGAAAAAGCCGGTCAACAACGATATGGTTAAACTTTTCGTTAAATTCGTATTTGATGCGTGAGTTCTTGGGGATTTCGATGATGGCATGGAAGACTCCATCCGCAGCTTGCAGGGGGAGGTCCGTGAATAAATTGATGGGCTTAAAGATTCCTTGCATTACCTTCTCTTCGTATCAATTGAGAGTCTATTTAGAATGGTTAAAAGGGATCATGATGATCTGTTTATTCTTATTAAAGAGCGATGGTGACACCCCTCTTAAAGATAATGATCTCTTGAAACCAGAGGATAAAAACACTGAAGTCTAAAACGTAGACGTTTTTTTGAAATTAGCTTAATAAATAACCTTCCGGCGGACAGGATGCAAGCTTATTATTAAAGAAATTGTTTGAGACTTTTTACTTTTTAATCTTTTTTTAATCACGCTTAGGAAGGATTCATGGCTAAAATTGAGCGCGCATTAATCAGTGTCTCCGATAAATCGGGATTGATCGATTTTTGTCGGGAGCTCCATGCAATGGGGGTGGAATTGATCTCCACAGGTGGAACCGCCCGTCAGTTACAGGAGCATGCGATCCCTGTGAAAGAGGTCTCTGAGTTGACCGGATTTCCAGAGATGCTGGATGGCCGGGTTAAAACACTGCATCCAAAAGTTCATGGGGGACTGCTTGGTTTAAGGGAAGAGGCGAGTCACCGCCGGCAGATGGATGAAAATGGCATTGTTCCCATTGATCTGGTGGTGGTTAACCTCTACCCCTTTGAGGCGACCGTTGCCAAAGAGAATTGCCTTTTAGAGGAGGCGATTGAGAATATTGATATTGGTGGTCCCGCCATGCTGCGTTCGGCGGCAAAAAATTATCGTTCGGTTACTGTGATCACAGATCCCGCAGATTATAATCAAGTGATCGATGAAATGAAGGGGAATCAAGGAGAGACAACTTCAGAATTTCGTTCACAACTGGCGCGTAAGGTCTATGCTCGGACCGCCGCTTATGATGCCGCCATCTCTAACTGGCTCTCCTCTTTGGATGAAGAGAATAAGCCTTCACGCCTGCCAGAGACCCTGACGCTTCAGGTGCATAAAAGCTCTGAGATGCGCTATGGGGAGAACCCGCACCAGAGTGCAGCCTTTTATATCGAATCCGCACTGGCTGAAGAGCCTTCGGTGGCGAATGCAAAACAGCATCAGGGCAAAGCGTTATCTTTTAATAATATCCATGATGCCAACGGGGCCTTTGAGTTGGTGAAAGAGTTTGATGACTCCGCCGCTGTGGTGGTTAAGCATACCAATCCCTGTGGCGCCGCCCTTGATGCGGATCCTTTAACTGCTTATCGTAAGGCGCGGGATACCGATCCGGTTTCTGCCTTTGGTGGGATTATCGCTTTTAATCAGGCGATCAATGCAGATGTGGCTGAGGAGATCACCCAGACTTTTGTTGAGGCGGTGATTGCACCAGGTTACTCTGAAGAGGCTTTAAAGGTTTTCTCTGCGAAGAAAAATCTTCGAATCTTAGAGACGCCCGCTTTTAAACGGGGCGGCAAGCCTTCAGGGCTCCCCTTTGATCTAAAGCGGGTGAACAGTGGTCTTCTGCTTCAGCAGCCCGATACCCATATTCTACAGCAGCAGGATCTTAAGGTGGTGACCCAGCGTCAGCCCAGTGAGGCGGAGATGCGTGATCTGCTCTTTGCCTGGCGGGTGGTGAAACATGTGAAATCCAACGCCATTGTTTATGCAAAGGATCTCTGCACGGTTGGTGTGGGCGCAGGGCAGATGAGTCGAGTGGACTCCTCCCGTATTGCGGTCTGGAAAGCCAAAGAGGCCGCAGAGAATGCCAAACAAGAGGGAAATCCTGTCGAGGGTTCGGTTCTGGCTTCAGATGCTTTCTTTCCCTTTGCTGATGGGGTTGAGGCGGCCGCAAAAGCGGGCGCTAAGGCGGTGATCCAGCCTGGCGGTTCGATCCGTGATGATGAGGTGATCAAAGCGGCGGATGCGCATGGTTTAGCGATGGTCTTTACTGGCGTGAGACACTTTAAACATTGATGGTTGTTATCCAAGCCCCGCGATTTGTGGAGCTTGGATCTTTATTTTTAAAATAGACTCTAAAAATACATAAAAAATCACTTTAATAACAAGCGCAAGAGATCAGATTTGATCAAAGGGATCGTTCTGCAAAACTGTGGCATATGCCTTACACCTATAGGTTAAAAAACACAATATAGGAAAAATGTTAAAGAGCAAAATATCTATTTCTATGAAAATAAAGCCGAAAATTTAATGGTACACCTTTTGCTTTTCTTTGGGGTGTAGTCCTGTTTTGGTTGGGATACGACTCTGTCACTCCGGAATAAACTGAAAACTCAGTTTATTCCGGAACGCGTACTCTTCCTCTACTCAGGAGTCCAGGCCCCCTGACCAGTATGGGACTGCCATCGATTTTATACGTTATTGATTATAATAATTTTTATTTTATTTAAGTGTTGTTTTGTTGCATTTGTTTAATATTTGGGGAAACTTCATGTTATGCGCTCCTTTTCCTTTTTTTGTAATTATGAAACCAAGGCGTCAAGACGTATGTATAAAAAAATATAGCTCTTTTATCGGCTTATCTATTGTTATCTTAGACAAGAGTGTATCTAATCTCTTTCTATTTTAAATTAATTTACAAGGAAAAGACAAAAATATTATTGATTAATAATCAAGTCGGTGTTGTTGCAAAAAACTGGTAAGCATTTTTTCCTGACTGTTTTGCCTGATACATTGCGGTATCGGCATTTTTTATCAGTGTGTCAGGGTGGGAGCCATCTTGGGGGGAGATGGTGATGCCGATACTGCCAGAAATCTGAACCACTTGCTGATTTAATATAAAGGGCTGTGTCAACTGACGCAGAATTTTTTTGGCGATCTGTTCAGAAAAAGAGGTGGGTTGAATATGAGGGAAGATAATGGTGAACTCATCACCACCTAAGCGGGCGACGGTATCTGTTTTCCTTACGCAGGATTGTAGACGGTTTGCCACCTCAATTAAAAGTAGGTCGCCTGCTTCATGTCCCAAAGTATCATTGACCCACTTAAAACGGTCCAGATCGATAAACATGAGCACAATGGCCTCACAACTGGCGCGTTCGTTCATGAGAAGAACCTGGTTAAGACGGTCATGAAAGAGAGCACGGTTAGGCAGTCCGGTTAAAAAGTCCAACTCTGCCTGGCGGCGCAGTTTCTCTGCCAGTTTTTTTCTTTCAGCGATCTCCTGACGCAGACGCTTTTCTGTCTCTTTACTTTGTAGAGTGAGGCGTACACGGTGGCGCAACACAGACCAGTTGATCGGCTTTGTAATATACTCTTCAGCGCCTGCGGCAAAAGCACGATCAATAGAATCATCATCATCGAGTGCAGTCACCATGATGATGGGGATGTCGCTGTTTTTTTGATTCTCTTTTAGTTTGATACAGGCTTCAAAGCCATCCATCCGGGGCATTTTTGCATCAAGAAGAATTAAATCAGGTGTTCTCTCCTGACAGATCTGATAGGCTTCCAGGCCATCCTCTGCTCTTATTAGTGTATAATTACCCTGTTCCAGATATTGGCAGATGGCCTCTAACATGAACTCATCATCATCTGCGATTAAAATTTCTTGTGCTTCCATGGTGGACTCTGCTTTAGATATCATCGGATTTAGTAAGGATTTTCTCCAGTTCCCATTGCAACTGTTCTCCAGCGTCCTTTAAAAGAGGAACCAGTTCAGCAAAGTGGGTGTTTCCCTCTTTTTTCCCCATCTGTTCGGCTTTAAAACAGAGATCCGCAAAGGCTTTGGCGCCAAGGGTTCGAGAGCCCCCTTTTAAGCGGTGAGCCTCTTGGGTGATGGCTTTGTGATCGCCCTCTTCTAAGGCTTGGATGAGCATCTGAAGGCGTGAGGGGAGTTTTTCCAGGAATTTATGGAGCAAGCGGCGGATATCTCCCCCCATATCCTGGCGAAGTTTTTCGAGAACATGAAGGTCAATGGGCGCTGTTGTCATATTTTGATTGGGTAGTGTAGCGCTTTTATCAGGTTTTGGTAAGCTTTTTTGTTCCGTTGCGCTCGAAGAGATTTTTTGGGGCTCAATAACTTTTGTTGGCGACCACTGCTTAATGACGCGAATGAGATCATCCAGTTTATAGGGTTTCGCGATATAATCATCCATGTCGGCGGCCAGGCACTTCTCTTTATCTCCAGTCATGGCATCGGCGGTTACCGCGATAATGGGGGTTCGTTTGTTATCCTCCTGCGCGCGAATGGCTTGGGTCGCCTGGAATCCATCCATCTCAGGCATATGCAGATCCATCAAAATGAGATCATACGGCTTCTGGTGAAACATTTTAACCGCTTTTTTGCCATGTTCAGCCCAATCTGTGAGGCATCCTAACTTGTTTAACATGCCTAAAAGAACATCTCGATTAATATCAAAATCTTCAACAACTAAAATCTGGACCGCTTTAAATTGAATTTTTTGCTGCACCTCTTGTGGGCTATCCTCTTCTTGTGGCACGGTTAAGCCAAAAAAGAGTGCATCACAGATGGTTTTAATCAGCTTACTCTGACGGGTGGGCTTGGTGAGGGTTTGAAAAACATTTTCAGGCAGCACTTTCATCTCCATATGGCGAATGGAGGAGAGGATAATTACCGGCGTATCTTTTAATGTGTTCTGAGAGGCCATCCAGGTGGCGAGTTCTAAGCCATCGATTTCGGGCATCATGTAATCTAGAATCGCCAGATTAAAAGGTCTCTCTTGTCTCGCGGCGGTGAGCAGTTTCTCTTTTGCCTCTTTGGCAAGAGGGGCGGTTTCGGCGGCTATTTTGAGTAACGCAATCTGCTCTTTGAGAATTTCTCGATTCACGCTTGTATCATCAACAATCAGAATGCGACTTTTGGTGATGGTGTGGTCATTGATATGAGAAATGGGCTCTTGAAATTGCTTTTCATAGAAGCATTTGATCGGCGTTTGATCTTCTTGTGCTCTTTTAAACTGGACTTCAAACCAGAAGGTGCTCCCTTTATCAAGGTGGCTCTCTAAGCCTAATCGGCCTCCCATCAGTTCAACCAGTTTTTTAACGATGGATAAGCCAAGTCCACTGCCACCAAACTTTCTTGTTGTGGAGTTGTCGGCCTGAATAAAAGGCTCAAAGAGTGTTCTCTGATCTTTGGCGGATATGCCGATGCCGGTATCTTTGATCTCAAAGCGCAGATGGAGATGACTTTCTGTTCTCTTTTTAAGGATGGCATTAAGTGAGACACTCCCTTTTTTGGTAAACTTGATGCCGTTGCCGACCAGATTGGCTAAAATCTGTCGCAGACGAACGGAGTCGCCGATAATCTGGGTGGGCATGTCCGCAGGCTGGAAGCGAATCGCCAGTTCAAGCTGTTTTCCATAGGCTTGGGGTGCAAACATATCGCCAGTATCTTCCATGATGGTTCTAAAACTGAAATGGCTCTGCTCCAGTTTTAGCTGTCCTGCTTCAATCTTGGATAGATCAAGGATATCGTTGAGTAGTGCGAGCAGTGTCTCTCCAGATCGATAGACTGTTTCTGCATATTTATATTGATTTTTATCCAGTTTGGTGCCTAAAAGCAGTTCCACCATGCCTAAAACCCCATTCATGGGGGTTCTGATTTCATGGCTCATGGTGGCTAAAAAGGCGCTTTTGGCTTTATTGGCCGATTCGGCCTGATCTCTGGCTTCACGTAGAGCGATCTCATTGCGTTGGCGCTCAGTGATATCCTGAAAACTCCAGACCCGGCCTGAAGCTTGGCCATCAATCAGCATGGGGCGGGAACTGTATTCGATGATGGTATGATCTTTAAGGGTCAGGGTGTCTGAGAGTTCACTTTTCTGATCGGCCTGTGTTGTCTTAATCCTTTGAATAAAGCGAATGGGATTTTTTAAACTGGCGACCATATGGTCGTAGATTTTCTCTTCGCTCTTCTGTTTTAAAAGCGGCTCTGAAGTTGACCATAATGTTCTAAACGCGCTGTTGGTTCTTATGGTTTGGCTCGCTTTGTGGGTGACTAAAATGCCACTGTTTGTCGATTCCAGCGTGGCCTCTAAGAGGGCTAAGGATTGCAGATTTTTTTTATGGCTCTTTTGCAGCGCTTTTTCATGATGACGTCGCGCATCAATCATGGCATTAAATGTCTGCCCCAGCATGCCGATCTCATTGTTGACCTCAACCTTCACCCGTTGTTTTAAGTTACCTTCGATCACGGCCTGACTGGCTCTAACTAATGAGATAATCGGACGGGTGATGCGTCGTGTCTGAATATAGGCGAGCCCAAAAACGGTGATGCCGGTGATCAAGAGCAGCAGCAGGGTGACTTTTCCCACCCAGAAGGCGGGTTCTAAAGCGGTATCTTGTTCAATCTCTGATATGAGAACCCAGTTTATTCCGGGGAGCGGGATTGTCTGGTGAATGCCAAAGACCTGTTTGTTATGGGGGTCTCTATAGCCAAGAACAACTTCTTTATGGTGATCTTGTTCAAGCTCCTGATAGATATGTTCACTCTTCCATAAAAAAAATTGTTCTGTGTTGATGGGGCGGAGAAGGATTTCGTTAAAGCGTCCCGGTTCTTTGATATTGAGTGGGGTGCGTAGTAAGCCATCTTCCCCTACAAGGTAGTGCGCCTGTGCGCTGAGATCCTTATTAATGTTATGCATCAGGTCCATGATCTGGTTGATGCGGATCTGAAAAGCGATGACACCGATTTTATCACCAGATTGATTGAGGATGGGGGCGGAGAGAAAGCCTGCAAGCATATTTTTTGAGGGGATGTAGCGTTCGATGTCTGAGAAGAGTGATTTTCCGGTTTCGAGGGTTTTTTTGACGGTGCGGGAGAAAGCGGTTTTTGCCAGATAGTTTTTAAACAGATTTTTTCCCAGGTCAGACTCTCTTGCGATGGAGTAGAGTATGTTGCCTTGATGATCAATGAGAAAAAGATCATAAATATCGTGATAACGCCTCTGGAGTGCAACCAGGTCATGATGATACTGTTCCACCAGTTGGTTCCAGGTGTAACTTTTGACAAACGCTTGTGGATTTTTTTTGCTCTTCTTTTGATGCTCCATCAATTCCGTAAGGAAGTTGGCATTACTGTCATGTTCCGCTTGACTGTTTAGATCAAGAGTCAGTTGATGAAACCAGTTTTGAATAACCAGATTGGTCATTTTTGCGCGGCTATGGAGTCGGTCCATGGCCGTTTGAGTTAGGCTTTTATTGGCTTGCTGATAACTGATCCAACCGATGAGCAGCATGGGCAGGAGGGAGAGTAGCAGAAACCAGCCGAGCATGGTGCGCCCCAGGGCATTTTTTTTAAAAATATAGGGGGTCTTTTCCTTGAAGGAGGGCGTCATGATCTATGGCTCCGGGGGCTTTTGAGGGATATCCTCAGCCGTTTTT
>JBQGBW010000137.1:0-9892 GCA_052043475.1 Magnetococcales bacterium HHB-1 | reverse complement strand
TCTAAAAATGGATATTGAAAAGTTTTTTGATCGGATCGATCACAATATCCTAATGAAACGCATTAGAAAGAAAATCAAAGACAAACGTCTCTTGCGATTAATGGAACGCATTATACGCAACACCTCTATGCCTGACCAAGGACTTCCCATTGGTAATCTAACAAGTCAGTTTCTTGCCAATGTCTATCTTGATCCTCTAGATCATCTCATTAAAGACCAATGGGGCGTGAAGGGGTATCTTCGCTATATGGATGATTTTATATTATTTTCCGATGATAAAACATCCCTACTTTGGATGAGGGATAAAATCACCACCTTTCTGGATAAACATCTGCACTTGTCAGTAAAAGAAGAAGCAATCAGGATCAATACAGCGCAACACGGTTTGGGATTTCTTGGTGCACGCATTTTCCCCCATTTTATTCACCTACGATCAGAAAATCGCCGCCGCAGTTTAAAAAAAATGCGCCACAATCTAAAAGCATGGAAAGCAGAAAAAAACGCCGAAAAACAAATGATGCAAAGCCTGGAGAGCCTGACTGCACATCTACGCTTCTTCTCCCCCAACGCACGTATTAATATTGAATAAAATGATTCAAAAACTTAATCAGAGATGTCATACTACAACACAGTGGATCGGAACTTATGAAAGCGACACCAACCGCGTGATACGTGGCGGTTCTTGGATCAACAACGCCAGGAACATACGCTGCGCGAACCGCAACAGGAACACGCCAGAGAACAGGAACAACAACACAGGGTTCCGCCTGGCGTTCGCCCCCAGTACGAAAAACAGACAGAATTTATGTGATTATGGTCCCATAAACCGTTCCATTTTTCGTCCACTTCCGCCATCCCGCACCATAGAATGAAATAACGCTTTGGTCGAAAATTTTAGAACGCTGGCGTCCACGTAGATTTTTCTGAAAAATCGAAGGCCGCCAGACGTTCCTAAACCGCTTCAATACAAAAAAACTTGGAAAAAGATCCGATGATCCACACAGTAGAAAATAGCGCGTTGAAATGGAATAGAGTTTACGGATCAAACGGCCTGAACTGCCTCACACTGTGTGGCCGCGCCGAACTGATAAGGGTATTGGCACTTGAAGATGAAAAAACAGTTCAGGCTCTAGCAAACAAATTAGGATATACGGTTAAAAAGAGAGATCCTCAACTTAAATCAGAACCCACTTTAACTCTTGAACATCAACCAACACTGGAACCCGATCTGGCAGGAGCATCAAAAGATATTCCCCCAACACCATTCTGGCAATTAAATAAACATGAAACATTAAAACAAGAGATAATCAAACAGACCAGCACAACATCAAAACACTCCAGCGAAATTAGAAAAGCCGGAGAGGTGAACGGTGTTAAACCAAAACTGCAACCCCTCTCACCCTGGAAAGCACTGGAACCCCAATTACGTCGTCATCTCAGACGCGCTCAACCCGGTTTAAAACCCGATATCCACAGACTGGTTCATCTTTTAGCAAGGGGAGAGTATTTTACTGCTCTGCCAAGAGAGAAACAACGTTACTGGAGTGATATCCATATCATTCTCGATCGCAGCCACCATATGGTGCCCTATTGGGATGACCAGGATTGGTTATGCAGTCAGCTATTTCGTCAATTATGGGATAAGATCAAGATCGGGCACTATCATGAAGCCATGGATGAACCTTGTGGAAGGGATGGCTCAAAACTTTTTGATCATCTATCCAGCGGATCATCGGTATTGATTCTTGGTGATTTAGGGATACTTGAAAGTCGTAAGAATAAAGATCTCAAACGCTGGTTGCGGTTAGGAAAAAAACTAAAGAGACATCATGTTAATGGGGTCGTACTTTTTCCTGGTCCATTAAGCAGAGTACCGCACTGTTTAAAAAGTATCTGGAAGATAATAGAGTGGGAGCGTGTGACAAACCTTTTAACAGAGAACCGATCACAACAGACTGAACGCTTATTAAGATTGATCTCCCCTGCAATACGCATTGAGCCAGGATTTTTAAGAGAGATCCGACGATTATTAGGAACAGATCAAGCCGATGCCTCAATCGAGGCTGATATATGGAAAAATCCCATGATGCAAGGAGAACTGTGTGTTGCGGGCGTGCTTGATGATCAATATCGCAGCAAACTGCAATCAGAATTTGAACAAAAAGAGAAAGCACTCCATAAACAGGTAATTGATATCCTCATTAAATGGCGTGATTATCTGCCGCGTGAAATTCTTTTTGAGGAGATCATTAAGTTAGGCGCTATAGGAAAAGAACATCAAGCAAAGCTACAGGCTGAGGCGCAACAGTTTTTCATGGCTTGGAGTGAGGAGATTGAGGAAGATATTCAAAAAGGCGAGATCAATGTTAAAGCACATCACTGGTTTAGAAGAGTCGCAAGGCGTGATCATAAACATCTTTGGTGTGATCCTATTGTTGGCAAGCGTCTGAGAAAGATTAATCATCTGATTCGTAGAAAGGATTCAGATTACACGCCCGCTTCAGGGTTTCAACCAAAACAGATTAAAGCCAGACCAGAACAATCACCAACCCCTGTCACACTCTATCATCAAAGTGATCAACTGATTTTTCGTGCAGGTTCTTCTCCAGATGGTAAAGAAGGCTCCCCCTTAGCCTCACTGATCACAACCAATCGGCTTTTATTGATCACAGAAACAGCCAAAGAACACCCGCCACGCACCAGACAGATTGATCTATCCAAAGATGAAACCGTAGAACCACTCTCTTATCATCACTCATTTCAAGTGGAGAGTGATTGTCATCGTTTAAGTTTTACGCAGATGATCAAACCAAAATGGGCTGAAGCGATAGGACGGGATCGTTTTGGCTTATGGGCTAGGATCATTATTGATGAGAAGCAGGATATCACATTAACACTACGCTGGATTCCTGGCGGTATTTTTTTAATGGGCAGTCCTGAGAATGAAAAAGATCGATTTGATCGTGAAGGACCACAGCATGAGGTGGAACTAGATGGCTTCTGGCTAGGAAAATATCCTGTAACGCAGAAGTTATGGAAGGCAGTTATAGGGGATAATCCATCAAGGTTTAAAGACGACGATCACCCTGTTGAAAAAGTTTCCTGGAATGATACACAAACATTAATTAAAAAATTAAATCATAAAATCAATGAAGGCTTCCGTCTACCAAGTGAAGCAGAGTGGGAATATGCTTGCAGAGCAGGAACCACCACACCATTCTGGACCGGAGAAGATATCTCAACAGATCAAGCAAACTATGATGGCAACTATCCCTATCGAGGAAAGAAGGGAGAATATCGAGAAAAGACCACTCCTGTTGATCTTTTTTCCGCCAACCCTTTCGGTTTACATGACATGCATGGTAACGTCTGGGAGTGGTGCCAGGATATATATGCTAAAGATGCTTATAAACATCATGCACGCAAAAATCCCATATATGAGGGCGGCACCTACCGCGTGTTACGTGGCGGTTCTTGGATCTACGGCGCCGGGTACTTACGCTGCGCGGGCCGCGACGGGTTCACGCCTGAGTACAGGGACCCCGACACAGGGTTCCGCCTGGCGTTCGCCCCCAGGACGCCGTAGGCTTACCTTTTGCTTTTTTACCTTTTTACATTTTGGCGCGTAGCGCTTTTTTTTAGATCATGGCGATAGCCATGCATTAATGTATGTTTGCTGCCCAACGAAGAAGTCAGTAAAACCAATTAAGCTCGAAGAAAAGCTATTGGTTTTACTGACTTTGCAGGCTGGGCAGCAAACTGGGGGAGTCCAGAGGGGTCCTCCCCTCTGGCCGCGAAGCGGAGTCTATAAAATCTTTTTTCACTCTTTTCTCTTTCGCGAAAAGTAGGCAAGAGAGATAGAGAATATGGCAACAGCCCCTGCATAACCAACGCCAGGCAACACATTTTCCATAGTAAGTGTTCCTGGCTTGCCCCATTCAATAAGATAGAGCGCCACGCCAAAACATAACAAAATACCTGATAAGAAAAAGCTTGCTGGAATTTTTTTTGTTTTCATAAGAATACCTATACCCGAAAAAAATAAGCAATGAACAACGCGCCACTACCAACCAATATTGGAATGGTCACTCCCCAAAAGAAGTGCAACTGACCATCCTCTTTCCAGCCATAATGCCGAACAAACGAAGATAACAGCCAAAGATAACGATCTAATTCTTTCTATTATCTCACTCTTCCGCTTCTCAAACCAAATAAAAAAAAGGGGGAAAGCCCCCCTTTTTCAAGAAGCAGGAAGCGGTAAAAAAGAGAGCCTTTGCATGGTGATCCGTCCCAACTCATTCTCCAGTACCGCCTGATCAATCCCGCCTCTAAGCTGCGGAAGCCCCTTTGCTATGATCGATAACACCTCATCGCGAATCTCTCGCATATTTGAGGTGGGCCGTTTTTTAATCACCTCCGAAAGCGCTCCCACACTCACAGGCGAGGTGAAATAGAAAACACAATCATCTCTGAACCGCTTAGAGAAGATATTTAGCTTATAAAAAGTTAGCAAAGAATAAGCTTTCATCAGAGGCACTCCCTTTATTCTAACAATCGAAGGCAATACCGACTCTCTCATAAAAGACAACTATGTATCTTTGAGAGGAGATTATTAAACCAAACATGTCACGATACGTATAAATATTCATGCACCAATCGCGCCACCAGAACAGACCCGACAAAACATCCTATTTACAATAATTTATAAAATTGTTACAAAAAATACATATCAAAAAGTAAAACAGAAACAGTACACTTTGTAACACTGCAATTAAAAATAAAACGCATTTTGTGCCATTTTTACACTCCTCCTCCCATCCTTTCTGCGCTATCATGTTCTATTCTCTTATCATCGCGCATTTTTATAAATCATGGCTCAATCAAAAGGCGCAGCGCTTCTTAAAACATTTTAAAAAAACGATCTTCAGAGGCCAGCATGCAGGTTCGCATTTTTACGCAAAGCTTCGATATCACTCAAGGCGGCTTCAGTGATGTCGAAATCAGAGATTTTCTCAAAAAACATGATATCGTCTCCATCAAAGATCATTTTCTTACCCAAAACGATCTCCCCTTCTTAATCTTTGTGGTGATCTACCGCGAAAAAAAAACCTCCCTCTCCGCCGCCGTCGCCAAACCCCTGCTTGAAGCCAAAAAAGAGCCAAAAAAAGAAGAAGAACCGTTCACCTTTGAGGAAAATGAAACCTCTGATCATTCCGCCGATCCACTCCTGGACTTCATACAACCCTTAGGCGGATTCGGACCACAGAAAAAACGCCCGCCGAAACGACCACAAACCGCCATACTGCCCGAAATGGAGATGGTCACCCCACTCACAAAAGCGCAAAGCATCACTCCTGAACCAAAACAGAAGAAAAAAACCGCACCTCCTCAGAAAAAAAGTGACGAACTCAATAAAATCCTCTTTAACGCTCTGCGCGACTGGCGTGCGGAACGCTGCAAAAAAGCCGGTGTCCCTCTCTTTGGAGTCGCCTCCAATATTATGCTCACCGAATTGGCAAGAAAAAAACCCGATACAATAGAAGAACTCGCCAAAATAAAAGGATTTTCACCAGAAAAAATAAAAAGATATGGCCATGAGATCATCAACCTACTCCAGGAAACAAAACGCATAAACTAAACCATAAAACAATCAAAAGATCGCCTCTATTGAAGTGAATGAATCAAAAGAAAACGTTCTATACAATATAAACACCTAAGAATAAATAACACGTAGAAATACATTGCATTCATAAATAAAATATAAAAAAGCATGACAAGAGCTTCCCAACAGCCCCATCCTTTAATAGATATTTTTTGCATTTTTTTCATCATGTTAAGTACATAGCTGCCATTCAGATCAATCCTCTTTATAAAGATGAAATATAAAATAGCAATCAGACAGCCATTTTTTCCTTGCATCTCGACGTAGTTATGGTAGAAACTTGTAAGGAAACAGTAAGGGAAAGAGCGCAACCCCATATTATATGGAAAGAAAGCACCGTTAGAGTCAATTTCTTAAAAAGCGCAACCCGACGCTTAAACCTGGTTCACTGTTCCGGTTTGATACAGTGTTTTTTTTTGCAACCAATCTGGTTTTGCCAGATATTCGTGAACAAAAAGATTTGACAATAGTCACCCACATGGTGGATGATAATACCTTAAACGAGAAAGATTGATCTCACTGCAAGGTCATTTCATCTATTTTCACCACTCTTTTTTTACGTTCTGGACACAAAAAAATGTCCTCTTTCTGGCAGGAAAAACAAATCATTATAGGTATTGGCGGTGGTATCGCTGCTTATAAAACCCTCTCTCTTATCCGCCTTTTTCAGCGCCAAGGCGCACGTGTGACTGTGGTCACCACCAAGGCGGGATTGGCTTTTGTAACCCCCACCACCTTAAATGCCCTGACTCTGGGTAAATTCTATACCGATATGTTCTCCCTGGAAAAAAAGATTCCCATGGGCCATATTCAGCTGGCAAAAAAAGCAGACCTCCTGCTCTTAGCGCCAGCCACTGCGGATATGATGGCCAGATTAGCGACGGGCCAGGCCAATGATCTCCCCTCAGCGATCTATCTGGCCTGTGAAAAACCCGTGTTGGCCGCCCCCGCGATGAACTGCGCGATGTGGAACCATCCGGCAACGCAGCGCAACAGGGTCCAACTTGAAAAAGATGGTGTCTCCTTTGTTGATCCTGAAGCAGGAGATCTCGCCTGTGGCGATGAGGGCGTTGGACGCTTAGCATCCGAAGCCAACATCTTAGAGGCCGCCCGCCGACTGCTCACAAAAAAAAGACTCAATAAAAAACATCTACTCATTACAGCCGGTCCAACACGGGAATATATCGATCCCATACGTTACTTAAGCAATCGCTCCTCAGGAAAAATGGGCTGGGCGATTGCTCAGGCCGCCAGACGCTTAGGTGCTGAGGTCTCTTTAATCCATGGTCCGGTTCAACTTGCTCAACTCCCTGGCGTCAAACATATTCCTGTTGAATCCGCCCAAGAGATGCTCAAAGAGACACTCAACATCTGGAATCAAGGTGTTGATGGTGCCATCTTTACCGCTGCTGTTGCTGATTTTCGCTCAAAACAGCACTTTTCCAAAAAGATGAAGAAAAAGTATCATCAAGGAGAAGCGCAAAATGAGCAACTGAATCTTATCGCCAATCCAGATATCTTAGCCACCATCAGCAAAGAGGAGCAGATCCGCCGCCAAAATGGAGAGAAAAAAAGATTAATCATTGGTTTTGCAGCGGAAACAGATGAAGCCATTCAAAAAGCCAAGGTTAAGATCGCCCGCAAAAAATGCGATTTTATCGTGATTAACGATGTGAGCCAAAAGGATATCGGTTTCGATGCCGATCAGAACAGTGTCACCATTTTACCCTTTAAGGGCCAGGTCGAAACCTGGAGCAAAACCTCAAAAGAGAAGATAGGAGAGCAATTAATCGATCTGTTCTGTCAACATATATAATTGTATTTTTTTAACCTCAAATACATTTTTTTAAACATCTATCACATAACGTATGCTATTATCTATCGTTCTAATAGACTAAAATAGCCTACAGAACAATCTAAAATCTCAAAATTAAAGCGTGCAGAGGTCATAAATTCTCTTTATTAATAAGTTTTTTTGTGCTCTAAATCTCCTTTAAAATAGCTTTAATCGCCATAGATCGTATTTTTTAAACAATTTTTTCGCTTTCTAAACTCGATTTATGTTCGAAAAAACAGCGGATTCATCTCAAGAAAACAGCGCTTGGAATAGGCTTTTTTTCTACTTGAGTCAATCCTACTTCAATCGAACGATCATACACAAAACGTCTTAGGGGGATGTTTTCCATGCTAAAATTCTCTAAAAAACTGCTCTACGCCATTGAGGCTGTTGTGGATATCGCTTACAATTCTGGTGGCCGTCCTGTACAGATCCGTGAAGTAACCCAACGCCAGGGTGTGCCTCAACGCTACCTGGAGCAAGTGATGCAACGTCTGGTTCGTGCAGGGATCCTTAAAGGTATTCGCGGACCTCGCGGTGGCTACCTTCTCGCCCGCGACAAATCAGGGATCAGTGTCGGTGAGATTACCCGTGTTGTGATGGAGATGTCACGGGATAATGCAGAGTCTCTGCCCAGTGAAGTCGCCTCGGGCCCCATTGGTCAAACGGTTGTACGCCCACTCTGGCACGACCTTCAACGCCGCATCCTCAGCATGATGGACCGGGTTACCGTCGAAGATCTCACCACCCAGGCTTTCCGTGCAGGCGTACCCACCTCCGCTCTGATTAAAAGAATGCCCTACTCCATGTAGCCTATTTAAAGTTAATACACGCTAATCGATAAGATTCTAAAAAAAAGCGATACACCTTTAAAAGGGTATCGCTTTTTTTATCTCTAAATTAAAACCGATATAAAGAAAGAGTGCAATTTCGGCCGGAAATTGCTATTTTATTAATCGGAATACAGGACGCTTTTTAGCTTCATCCTGCTCGGAAGTGTGTTCATCCACCGCCTTATTTTCCTCTTCAACACCGCCCTCAATCACCTGAAAGCGATCAGAACGATCCAAAGTCTCAACGCTTTCATCTTCAACAGAAAGTTTCTCTTCTGTTAAAGGTTCATTATCATCCATCAATGGTGCATCAGACATTCTACCAAGCGTCTGTAACCCCTCTAACACCGCTTCAGGCATAGACTCCTGCCAAAACTGGCCTTGGCCAGAATCTGGATTAAACGCCCCCCACAAAGAGGCCATAGGAATAATACAAAAATGAGGAATACCACCAAAACGGAGTTCAGACTCAATTCGGTCCTGATAGATATCAATGGGTTGAGGCATGCGTTGATTAAGCACCAGACGTAAACCAGAATCCTGTTTAAAACGTCTGGGAACATCGACCTTGGCATACGTCGCATCAATACAGAGCATCACACGACCATGCCTATCCAAAAGAAGTCGGACAACATCCGACTTTGTCATTTTTTCCAAATCCGCCATATCTTTTGCCTAACTTAAAAATCAAGCCCCTTTTAAAAATAAGGAGTAACGATGAGCGAACATCATGATTCCCCTCTCTATAACGCCACACTAACCGAACGCCAGGAGATCTCTCCACGTCTTGCTGTTTTCCGCGTACTGCCGGATAAGGGAGTGTTCTCTTTTACTCCAGGACAGTTTGCCATTCTAGGGCTCTGTTGGAGCGCCTCACGGGTTCCTCTTGCCGATGAAGACAGCTATCCACCTGAAAAAGCCGAACGTCTGATTCGCCGCGCCTATTCTATCAGCTCAGGAAGCCGGGAAAAGCGTTTTGTTGAATATTATATCTCGCTGGTCAGTGATGGTGCACTCACACCACGTCTCTTTGATCTTTCACCAGGGGATCGTCTCTTCTCTGGAGATAAAGCCAGGGGACTTTTTACACTGGATAAAACACCCGCTGAGAAAAATATTCTTTTAGTCTCCACAGGAACAGGATTAGCGCCCTATGTCAGCATGGTGAAGACCATGGTTTTAGGTATGGGTTGTCCTGTCCATCCGATCACCGTTGTTCATGGTGCACGCTACTCCTGGGATCTTGGTTATCGTGCGGAGTTGGAGCATTTGGCCAGTCAGTGTCCCCATTTTCGCTATATTCCAATAATCACCCGTCCTGAGAAAGATCCGTCGTGGACGGGGCGTACAGGGCGTCTCACCGAGTGGATCACGAGTGTGGATTTGGAAAAGGAGTGTGGTTTTGCTCCTAACCCCGATTATACCCATGTTTTTCTTTGCGGTCATCCTGGTTTGATCTCTGATGGGAGTGCGTTGTTTGAAGAGATCGGTTTTGAGGCTGGAACCAGAAAAGAGCCAGGGAATCTTCACAGTGAGAAATACTGGTAGTTTGATCATTAT
>JBQGBW010000136.1:0-9971 GCA_052043475.1 Magnetococcales bacterium HHB-1 | reverse complement strand
TTGTTCGCACACTCAATAACTCGTTTTCTTGTCTTAAGATGATGCCAAAGCTTGCTTCCACATTTTGGACATATGAAACCGTCTGGCCAACGCAGTTGGATAAGAAAGTCAAAACATCCATCTTCAGTCGAAAAACGAAGGCTGAAATCAAGTAAATTATCTGGAATATCCATCTCAAGCATGTTTGTTTGAGTGCAGAGAAAAAGACTTTGATAATTGTACTATAGCCTGCACCAACCGGATACCCATATCTGACTATTTCTTTCCGAAGTTCTTTCCTTTGATCCTCTGTATCTTTATCCCAGTCTTCCCATTCAAGCTTTGTATTCTTACGAGGAGGGATCATTGCTGTTGCGCCATGTAGTGCAACAGCTTCATGACAGGCTTGTGAGTCATAAGCACCAGTTGCTGATACTTGATTAACATTATCAGGAGTTTGTTCAAGTAGATCAGGTAATTGGGCTCCATCTCCTGCGCTACTATCTGTAAGTAGAGAAGCTGTGATCTCCTTGCTATTCTCATCAACGGTGATATGCATCTTTCTCCATTTACGACGACGAGATGTCCCATGCTTACGTTGATGCCATTCACTATCGCCATGAATTTTTAATCCACTGGAGTCCATTACAAGATGCACAGACTTGTTTTTCTTGTTACGTGGCAGTTCGATCTCTAAGTTAGCTTGACGTCGAGAAAATCGAGAAAAATGTGGTACCTGCAGTGGCAGCTCCATCATAATAGAATAGAGAGGATAAAAAAACTGTCAAACCTCTGAGTGGTAGACGAAATAACGATTTTATTATTAGGCCACAAGCAATTGCTGAATCTGAGTAAGTCTTTGGATGTCCTGGCTTATATGGTTTCTCTGATTCATACCAGCCTTGCACCGTCTCTTCATCGAACCAAAATGTCAGGCTGTAACGATTCTCAAGAGCTTTATTGTATTCACGGCAGTTCTCAACTCGATACTGGATTTTGATGGCTTGTTGCTCTGCTGCATCCATAAGAACATTCCTCCTCATTAAGAAGGATAAATTATATATCATCAGGCGGCAATTGCGCAACAAGGTCCCATCTAATCGTAGTGTCTCATCAAAAGAAGCATTAATGTCTCTTGATGGTGTTTCAGAATGATCAAGCTTAAACAATTGAAATCAGACCAATAGAAGCGAATAAGACAGGCTTTCAGGCGTTTCTAAACCATGGCATGGATATCGCATTATATACCGCTAACGAGCGTATCGAACGTTGATCAAACGATAATGAGTCTATCGGTTGATTATCATATAAGGATAACCGATTCGTTCGCAAAAACTTTGCTTTAAGGAACGGCCATGCGATTGTCCGCAAAAGCTTTATTCTTTTGACCATTTGAGACGCATTTTTGCGTTTTCAGCAATGTTTAAGGAATTGAACCATGGATATCAACAAGGAGTCCGTAGCGCTCCACAGAAAGCTCGGTGGAAAGTTGGCTGTCACAGCCAAATGTCAGATTAAAGATCGTCATGATCTCTCTTTGGTCTACACACCCGGTGTCGCCCAGGTCTGTAAGGAGGTCGCAGAAGATGACCATAAAAGCTACGATCTGACAATCCGTGGTAATAGCATTGCGGTGGTCTCTGATGGTTCAGCCGTTTTGGGATTGGGCAATATTGGTCCAACGGCGGCGCTACCGGTGATGGAAGGTAAAGCGGTGCTGTTTAAAACCTACGCTGGTATTGATGCGTTTCCACTCTGTATCGATACCCAGGATAGTCAAGAGATTATAAGGTTTGTCAAACAGATCGCCCCCACCTTTGCGGGCATTAATCTTGAAGATATCGCGGCTCCTCGCTGTTTTGAGATTGAACGCGCCCTACAGGATATTGGTATTCCTGTTTTTCATGATGATCAACATGGTACAGCAATTGTTGTCTTGGCGGCTTTGATCAATGCGGCCCGGTTGACTGGCAAACGCGTGGCAGATCTTCGGGTAGCGATCAATGGGGCGGGGGCGGCGGGAACCGCAATTGTTGAGCAATTGTTATGTGAAGATCATGATCGACGCTTCTGTGAACCGGTTAAGGAGATTTTTGTCTGTGACTCCAGAGGTTTGATCCATCAGGGGCGTGAGGATATTGTGGATAATCCTGCGAAGAAGCGACTGGCGGTTCTGACCAACCAGAGTCAGCGAAAAGGCGATTTAGCCGCAGCGGTTAAAAATGTTGATGTCTTTATTGGGGTCAGTAAAGCGGGATTATTGAAGCCAGAGATGGTTCAGAGTATGGCGGATAAACCCATTATTTTAGCACTGGCGAATCCAGTTCCTGAGATTATGCCCGATGAAGCGAAAAAAGCCGGTGCTTTTATTGTGGGTACAGGACGCAGTGATTTTCCTAATCAGGTGAATAATCTTCTTGCTTTTCCAGGGATCTTTCGCGGTGCTTTAAATGCACGGGCAAAAAGAATCACCAGTCGCATGCGTTTAGCCGCGGCTTATGCCCTGGCGGATTGGGTGGATGATTTGAATACAGAACATATTCTGCCTTCACCTCTGGATAAATCCGTGGCATTACGCGTTGCAGATGCCGTAAGCAGGGCAGCCTGCAAGGAGCGTGAGAGTCTGGCAGCGTAAGAATCACAATAAAATAATCTTTTGTAAAATGATGCCATATGTTTGCACAAAAAGACAGAACTGTGTAACATATGGCATTTTTGTGTCTGGTCTTCTGTACCATGTTACCCATTTAGAATCTAAAGTATAGCAATCCATATGTCTCATGCGATAACGCTTCAGGTTAAGAATCTCCAAATTCCTGGATTGGCACCGATCTCTCTCACCATCACAGGGGAGGAGTTGATTGCCATTACTGGGGCCTCCGGTTCAGGAAAAAGCTTCTTTTTAAGGGCGCTGGCGGATCTCGATGATCGACGCGGCGAACTTATCCTCTCTAATCAGAATAAAAATCAGTTCACTCCTATGCTCTGGCGCAAGTCGGTGGGATTATTCACCACTGAGAGTGCCTGGTGGCATGATCATATTGGTCCCCATTTTCCAGAACCAGAACCCCAGATGCTCTCCTGGTTAGAGAAGGTGGGTTTCTCTGAGGATGTGTTAACCTGGTCGGTGGATCGACTCTCCAGTGGTGAGCGGCAGCGTCTGGGATTGGTACGTCTCTTAGTCAACCGGCCCCAGGTTCTCCTGCTCGATGAGCCCACCAGTAATCTTGATCCAAAAGGTGTTGCCACCATTGAATCTTTGATCAAGAGCTATCAACAGCAGTTCTCCTCGCCTGTGTTCTGGATTACCCATGATCCCATTCAGATTAAAAGAATTGCCACCCGTTGGTTTAGAATTACAGAGAATCAGTTTAAGGAGCAGAGCTTATGAGCGATATTATTCATCTTGGCCCAGAAAAACTGCTTCTCGCCTCACTGCTGATTATTCTTTTGGGTGGGGTCTCCTGGCTACAGAAGCTGGGTGTGGCTAGAAGTATTTTTATTGCGGCACTGCGTGCTGTGGTTCAGCTCTCACTGATCGGTATGGTGTTGACAACACTCTTTGCGGTTAAAAATCCGTTCTGGATTTTCTTAATTGCGATGGTTATGTTACTGGCGGCGGGTCGCGAGGTGATGATGCGGCAGACCAGGCGTCTCTCAGGATGGTATGGTTATGGACTCGCGCTGATATCCATGATGCTCTCTTCACTGGTGATTGCCATTGCCGTATTGACACTGATTATTTCCCCCACGCCCTGGTATACACCACAATATGCCATTCCTATTCTGGGTATGATGTTGGGCAATACCATGAATGCGATCTCTTTGAGTGTGGAGACCTTAAATCAAAACAGTTGGCGGGAGCGGCGCACCATTGAGGCCAGACTGATTTTAGGTCATCACTGGTTTGAGGCAATCACACCGATCTATCGGCAGGCGATCCGTACCGGGATGATTCCCATGATCAATAGTATGGCGGCAGCGGGTTTAGTAAGTTTACCGGGTATGATGACCGGACAGATCTTAGGAGGCAATCCTCCGATGGTGGCGGTTCAATATCAGATTTTACTGCTGTTTATGATTGCCACAGGTACAGGGTTAGGCACGATGGCGGCAGTCTGGTTGAGTGCCAGAAGGCTCTTTGATGATCGCCAACGGTTAAGGCTGGATCGATTGACAAAGATTGATTCTTAAAATTTAGTGTGAATTAAAACCACATCAGATGAATATAGCCCTTGATCTCTTTTTTACCTTGATATGGAAAGGTATAGACCGGTTTCATATTCAAAGTGTGATGATGAAAATGGTGGGATATGGGATTGTCTGAGTAAGTTTCAAAGATGCGAAAATCATAATGGCTTTGGCAATGTTTTTTCAGTGCTTTATACATCTTTTCTGCCCAGCCCTGCCCGCGATAGGACTGATCAACACAGATCTGTCCTGAAGAGCCCTTAAAATGCTTGAGTGGTCTGTTTTGGATATAAATTTCACCGATAAAACTTGTGGATGGTTTTTTATGTTGGATATAGGCCATCTGCTCTAATGAGAAGGTAAGAACATATCCAAACAGATTGTTATGTTGATCTTTTAATATGATGGTCCGTTTAAAGTCGAGATGGTTGAGATACTCTTCTTTTGTGGGTGCCCATAGCAGTAAACCAGAATCTGTTTTGGTGGCAAGATTTTTGTCGCGCAGGTCAATGATGCCATCAATATCGTCTTTTGTTGCGGTGGTGATTTTTAGTGATGTTGATTGCATGAGTTCTTCTCTTTTTTAATTATTGGGCACGATCTATTGAA
This sequence comes from Magnetococcales bacterium HHB-1, assembly GCA_052043475.1. GTDB lineage: Bacteria > Pseudomonadota > Magnetococcia > Magnetococcales > JBQGBW01 > JBQGBW01. The sequence continues at coordinate 5,192 of JBQGBW010000136.1, read as the reverse complement.
TTCCCGTTTTTGGTGGTGTATCTACCACATGTAACTTCTCAGGTGTCAGACCGATGGCAAACTGTTCGGGATGATACATATCTTCAAAGAAAGGGGGTGGGATGATATAACGCCCTGGTGAGACGACACGGGCACGATAGAAGAGTTCAGCGGTGCGGTCTTTCTTGATTGTGATTGCCGCAACATAGCGATCATCCCGATACTCCTGATGTTGGATACGGGTGTGACGCTGCCAGTGTCGAATTGGCTTTTTATCTACGGAGATATCAGAGAGAACCTCGCCCTGTTGCAGGTGGGGATTCTCAATCTCAAAACCCGCAGGGAGGAGATCAACCACCAGGCCATGAGGGGTGGTGATCCGGCTATAGACTCTTAGACGTACCAGAACATTTTCACCGACATTCAAGTGCTGTTGTTTGAGAAGTTTCCCTGACATGGTGTAGAGTGTACGTGAGATGATAAAGGGCTCTTTTTTCACTGCCGGAGGTTTTTGAGTATATCCTGTGGTCTCTAAGCGTAGATAGAGTGGTATCTTACTGAGGTTTTGTAGACGCCAGCGTTTAGACATGTTTATAGGCGTCAGGGTGGTAGACCACGGTTTTTTATGCTTCTCGGTTTGTTCTTTTTTACCATCCTGGATTTTAACTTGCCAGGCGGTATGGGTCTGTTTACGCAGGTGAAGATCCGCAAGAAAGAGGGCCAGTTTTTCCTGCGTACTCAAATGGGTTCTTTTCTTTAAGTGGGTCAGCAGTTGACGACTATATTGACCCACATTATTAAGAAAGGGTTTCTGACCATGCAGTGCGATCACCATCGCCATATCGCGTACGGTACTGCCATAATCAGCCAGATAACCTTGATCTGGACGTGTTTTTTTAATCGCCTCTTTCAGAATTTTTTTACCGCGTTTTCGGTCTCCCTGGAGGAGTAATGCACGGCCTAGGTGAACCAATGGTAGTGGAGATATAGCCTGTTTGCGTTGTTTGTAGAGTGGGCGCAAAAGACTCAGTTGTGCCTGTCCGGCTTTTGCCAGCACATAGCCCGCATAGACTTTGCTGGCAAACTGGCTGTGATTTTTATCACGGGTATGGAATGAATAGGGTAGGCGGCCACCCGCTTTAAGCCACTGTTTAAGATAGGTGAGCACCTTCTTCAAGCGCTCCTCAGGAATGGGAAAACCCTGTTTACGCGCTTCTAGGAGAAAGTCTGCGGCAAAGGGGGTAAGCCACGGCTCGGTTGGGCTTTCATGGTTCCAGAGACCAAACGCACCATTCACCTTCTGCATACCTCCGATACGGATCAACGCATCTTCAACGGCTTTCTGGCGTTTTTGAAAGGTGGCCTCATCAATCTGATAGCTTTTACTGGCTTTTTTATCCAGATAGAGCCAGGGATAAGCGCGGCTTAAGGTCTGTTCTAAACAGCCATAAGGGTATTGAAACAGCCCTTTAAGCATCTTTTTGCCGGGTAGGGGAGGGGTTGAGGCGATATGTACGCGCATCTCAGCGCTGTTGGGAATCAATCCTTTAAAATGTTTTTTAGTAAGGGAAAAATTCTCTTTGGGTTTTAAAGTAAACCAACGGGTTTTAAACTGACCAGGATAGGCGGGACGTATCGGGATCTGCCAGTCTCTTTTAATATCCAGTTCACTGTTATGAAGATGGAGTTGAATTGCTCCGGTGCCAAAGGTTTGGGTGGTGTGGATAGGAAAGCGGATAAAGCGTTTTTTATTGGGGGGAAGGGGAATATGACGATTTACCGGCTCCATCTTGAGGGGTGAGGTTGCGGTGAGTTGCATGGTAAGAATCTGCTCTTTACCCGAACGGTTATCGAGATCCAAGCCTAAGAATCCACGGTCTCCCAAGGCTAAGAAGCGTGGCATGGCGGGCTGTATCACAATCGGAGAGACGGAGAGCACCTCTTTCTCACTACTACCAAAACGATTTTCTGAGAATGCCAATGCCATCAGACGCATTGTTCCGTCAAACTCAGGAATATCCAACGTAACCTTAGCGATGCCTTGTTGATCAAATTGTACAGGCGCTTGGAAGAGTGAGAGAATGCGTACGGTATCCTTACCCCGTTTATTCCGTCTTAAACCGGCGGCATCCCCACCAAAGCGTAGCTTTCCTTTAACCCCATTGATATTCTCCACCACCTGGCCATAGACATCACGGCTCTCGACACCATAACGCCGCTTGGCAAAAAAATGGTTGCGTGCATCGGGTGTTTTAAAGTCTGTGATATTCAATACCCCAAGATCGACTGCGGCCAGTGTGACAAAGGTGGGGGCCTTTTTTGGTGGGTCTTTGAGATGAATCTCTACAGAGAGTGGGCCTTCGGGGCGAATTTTATCTTTTGTAACCAGTGAGATATCCAGAGTATGATCTGGGCGCTTTAAGGGAAGATGGATGAGTCCCATGGCGCGATTGGGTGTAAAGCGTTGTGTTTTTTCTTTTTGATCTTTTTTCAAGATCATCACAGAAGCATAGATATCGTGGCGATGCCAATTTTTAGGAATTTCAAATTTAAACTGTTGCTGTTTTGCTTCAACAGAGCGCCATTCATGGTGGATCTGTCCCTCTTGGGATTCTAAAATAATCAGTGCTTCACCATCATAGGGGGGGGTGAAGGTGAGTTTGGCGTGATCTCCTGGTGTGTAGCTTTTTTTATCCCAGGTGATCTGCATGCGATCTGGTCTACTGGGATGGCGCATCTCTCCCCAACCACCGCTCTGAAAACGGAAACGGGTGGTGAGTTGACTTTGAGGATCAAAGATCTCTAAACGATAGCGTCCAAACTTGAGGGTTGGTTTAATGAGCCCTTTCTCACCCTTTTTAATGGAGAGCTTTTGATGAAAGACCGGATAGTGGATCTCAGTAAAGTGGCTGCGCCAACCATGATTCGCCTGAAAGTTCCAAAAATACTCCCGCTCTTCACGGATAATTTTAATCTCTAACTGAGATGCTGCTAAGAGATTACCCTGATCATCCACATGGATAATCTCTACAGGTGCGGGTTGATCATCGGGGGCGTCATCCTGATTAAAAAGGGGGCGGACACCGATCAAGGATTGATGTGGCCAGTAGGTGTGATAAATGGTACGACTCACCGGCCTTCCTCCTGACTCTAAAAGTCGGGCGGTGATACCGATGCGTAGAGGAAAAGCGGTTTTTTTAAGAAGGTCGGGAAGCGTCAGATTGACGCTTCCTTTTATATTCAGCTTCTGCTCTGGTAGATCCTTTCTTTGATAGAAACTTTTTTTATTCTCATCACCAAAGAAAAATTTTGGCCACTGTTCTACGGGATGGAATGCAGGTTTTAAGAAGTGCTCCAGTTTTAACCGGTTACCTGAAGCCGGTGCACCATAGAGGTAGTCGCCCTGCACGTTGATGGTGGCTTTTTCTTTTTTGTGGAGAATCTTCTTTTTAGAGTGGAGCTGAAGTTTCATCCGTTCGGGGAGAAACTCCTCCACATGAAAAGCATAGACATTGTGTGGATGTTTGCTCTGAGGATTAAGGCGTGCTTCTAAGTTCCATAAACCGGTTGGGGCATCGGAGGGTAGTTTAAAGGACCATTGATAGTAACCGCTTTTTTTTGCTTGCAGGGTGCGTTTAACCCAGATACGACCATCAGGACGTTTCAGTTGTGCAATAATGGGTTGGTTCTGGATACTCTGGCCATCATGATCCCGTAGGATCATGGAGAAGTGGCTCTGTTCACCGGGACGGTAGAGGTCTCTTGGTGTATAGATATAGATTTCGTGGTCTCTTTGCGGTGGGCCTTTAATATTAAACTCAGAGAGATCCAAGGCGGGATGGCGAAAAGAGAGCAGGGTGAGGTGTTCGCCTTTACGCGCAATGATCACGCGATCTCGGTGGGGGGTGGATTGTAGTTCAGCATAGCCCTTATCATCGGTTGTCACACGGGCGATGGTTTCATTTTTGGCATTGAAAAGCTGAATGTTGACATCCGCCATCGGCTGGCCATCTTTAAAGGAGATGGCATAAATGCCCATCTTTTTTTCATAGGCTCGCAGATGCAGCGCCATATTAGAAACAGTAAAGTAGGCGATATGAAATTTACCAAAGCGGTTTGGCTGTGACATCACCGCCACATAAAGCCCTGGTTTTTTCAATGCGTCAATATCATGGATAGGAATATAGGTTGTGGTGCGGCTGTTTTGCTTTCCTTTTGTTTCAAACTGTCCTTGAAATACGCTCTTTGTTAAGGTGTGTCGTTCATCGAGTTGGGTATCCCACAGTTGCCGGTTGCGTTGCCAGTAATACTTACGTAAGAAGGCGGGCAGCGCATTATCCTTGACCCTAAGAAATTGTATATTAACCCGTGGCACATTCACGGTGATCACCGGCAGTCCAGGATGGCTATGGGCGGGGATGATGGTACCTTGACCCGCGAAACCATACTGCGCTTTGGCGGCATCTGTTTTTAGGGTGATCTCTTTTTTTTGTGCCAGTTTCTCGCCATTTTCGGCTTCGATATCGGTGGTAAACTGAAGATGATAGGTGGTTGCTGGTTGGATGTGGGTGAAGTAGAGAATCTGTCCTTGTTGGGCAAAGATCCAATCTCCCTCTACGGCACTGCCATCTTTTTTCAGGGTGGTGATGATGCGTTGATTAAAGGTCTGCTCTCTTTTCAGGGGCGTTGAGAAGATGGCCGCCAGGGCGGGTTGGCCATGAAATGTTTTCTTTTGCACCTTAATCAGTTCAAGTGGTGTGGTGGTTGGGTTCTCCTCGGCATGTGCTGGGAAAATAGTTGCAAAAAGAAGCAGTAGGATATAACGCCATACAGAAGTCAGAGAGCGAGAGCAGCGCATCATAAAAGAGGACTCCTAAAGGAGAGATTCACAAAAAAGAGAGCTATCTTATGAGTTTATACAAGGTACTCAGTAAAGAGCAAGGGGAGAATTTGTCCTATGTGTGCATCTCTTTTGCTTTGAGTAAATTAATCTGTATGATCTCTATGGAAAAGATGATTATAATGTGGATATTGTTTATCGTGTAAATATGTAGATCAATGTGCTTTGATTTTAAGGTGATATCACAATGATTATTCACCAACTCACGCGCTTTAGAGTTGCAGCAATCATTTTCTTTTTTGCTTGCATTAAGGAGTGGAGTCTCACCCTGGTGGTTCTACCCGAGATGATTGCGGTATGGTGGCCACCGGAT
>JBQGBW010000135.1:0-10147 GCA_052043475.1 Magnetococcales bacterium HHB-1 | reverse complement strand
TTTTTCGAGGCGGGAGGTGATCCAGGAGGGGATGACTGCACCGCAGAGTTTAGCAAACCGATCGATCTGAGCATAATCGGTGATGGGCATAATTCCGGGGAGAATGGGCATATTGATCGATGCTTTTTCGCAATCATCGAGAAGGCGAGAGTAGTCACTGTTCTCATAGAAAAATTGCGTAATGGCAAAGCGGGCACCTGCGTGGTATTTTGCTTTAAAGTAGTGCAGATCAGTGTCTCGATCTGGTGACTCTGGGTGTAATTCAGGAAAGGCGGCAGCGCCAACGGCAAAGTGAGGATAGTTCTTGCGGATAAAGGAGATAAACTGATCGGTGTGTTGAAAAGCGCCTTTTTGCAGTACATCTTCAGGCATTTTATCGCTTTTATCGCCGCGCAGTGCCAAAATTTGCGTGAGATTATGCGCTTTATAGATATCAAGAATTTTTTTCAGTTCATTACGGCTATGTCCGATGCAGGTGAGGTGAGCCAGAATGGGAAAAGGGAACTCTTTTTGGATATGTAATACCCAATCGACCGTCTGTTTGCGATTGCTACCGCCAGCGCCATAGGTGATGGAGATAAAGTCGGGTTGGAACCGGGAGAGTTCTTTGAGCGTATTGGTGAAGGTGGCTTCTCCTTTTTCAGTTTTTGGGGGGAAGAACTCATAGGAGAGCAGCGTGTGGTCCATGGATTGTGCGGGGTGTTGGGACATGTTTTTCTATTCCAGCCTAAAAAGGGCGCGTTGTTGTTTTTTAAACGTTTTTTAACTGCTTGAGATCACTTTAATGTTGGGGAGCGCTTGAAATTTTTTCTTCTGCTCCTCCAAGGTCTCCAGTTTAACGCCTGAGGGGTGATGTTCCTGGGTGGGGATGATCTTAAGCGTACCTGCTAAATAGTGGGTAACTGCCTGGTTGGGGTCGGTTTCTGAGGTGGCGAGTGCTTTAATTTTTTTTGCTTTGAGGCGGTGTTCCAGCCAGAAGGCCATTTTAGCGGAAATCAGTACATCAATGGCGTCAAGAGGGTGGGCAGCCTCTTCGGGATGTTGATGAAAAACCGCCTCTTTATCGATCTCTAACCACTGGCGTTGATCAAGCGGTTTTTGGCTGTCGTAGATCCAGAAGCGACGACAGCGGCCTGGATGGCCTGTCACCGTTTTGCGATTTTGGCTGGTAATAGCGATCTTCATGGCATCTCTATTGGGGATAAAAAGATGGATATCTCTATCTTTGATTTTAACGTCGGTTTCTCTATGCGAAAATGACGCGGCGCTTTGTCAATCGGCATAAAGGCAGATGCTTCTTAACGGGTCTATTTGAGTGCGCACTTTGATTTTAAGATACCGCGAAGCGCTAAAAAAGGCAAAATCTTTACCTTAACGTGCGATTATAACGGTCGCGCGGGAGGCCTTCTGGTTGAACACGCGTTTTTGATAATCTAGCAGGATTGTACCCTTGTGTTTTGAGTAAGAAGGGTTTGCTTTAGAGCTTTAAATACGATTTGTTTCTATTTAATATGGCTATATAGAGAATATCACTATTTATTAAAGCGATAGAGGGAGTGCTTCGGATTGTATCTTGCTCGAAACATACCAGTGCAATCGTTCTTCACAGACCAAAGTAACCGACTTTTTCAGTAGCTGTTCAAGTTCCTGGCTTAAGCCTTCCTGAGCATCCTGGCTGTTTTCTTTCATCGAGACAATAAAGCCGATATCATTTTGCACAGCAACTTTTTTACCACGGACGATTGCGCCGAATATACGTACATTTTTAGCCCCATAACGCTCAGCCAAGGCGATGATTTCTTTGCGGTATTGCTTGATTTTTCTGATGTCCATAGATCGATCTCTTGATACTATTGTGAAGCATCGCCTTTTTGTTGGCGTTGTCGTCTTTTTGGAGAGTGAAGCACAATGTTGAAGCAACATGATGGAATTGATTGTGTTTCGTATGCTGCTTTTAGTCAAGTTATATTGGTAAAGATTTTTATGTTCTGTTTTTTTTCTTGATTTCATAATGGTTTGATTAGAATAGAGTGGTGCGGATAATTGGTGGTAACTATTTCTTTTGCTGCTTAAAAAAGGAAAATTGCGTTTGTATCATCAGCGCGGCCATTGTTTGTGTGCGCCTTTTTCTGTAGAAAAGTGAACTGTTGGATTTTTTTATCTTTTTTTATGTTTTTTCTTCTTGTAATATGAAATTGTGACATCAATTCTATGACAATTCTACTGCACAGAACTTTGCTGTGTTCAGAAAAAACGCCTTTTTCTTGTCTGATCGACTAGCATATCTCCTTTTTTTTATCAATGGATAAAATGATGTAAATGCAATAAGTTGATAAAATTTCCTGTTAAAGAAAAAAATGGGAATTTTTTCTTTTTGCGTTGTCTAACCATATAAACGCAAGAGCGACGGCTCTCTCATTTCTTAATCGGCCCATAAGCGTTTTTTTTATGGAGATTTTCTCATGAACGCTTCCGTTGAGCACAGCCCTCTCAAGCGCCTTTTTTTGATGGCACTGCTGTTGATTCCGCTCATACTCCTATCGACAGCAGGTTCTGCAGATGCGGCTGGAAAAGATAGCGGGATTGATTTCTTTATGTTAACGATGCGCCTTTTTGGCGGATTGGCGATCTTCCTCTACGGAATGGAGAAAATGAGCCAGTCACTCAAAGTGGTTGCTGGCGACAGAATGAAGGAGATCTTAGGTAAACTGACCTCAAATCGTCTCATGGGGCTCACTACAGGTGCTTTTGTCACCGCCGTGATTCAATCTTCTTCTGTGACAACGGTGCTTCTAGTTGGGTTTGTCTCTGCGGAGTTGATGACGCTGGCCCAGGCGATTGGTGTGATCTTTGGTGCCAATATTGGTACAACCATCACCGCGCAGATCATCGCTTTTAAGGTGACCAAGTATGCCGCCCTCATGATTGCCGTTGGTTTCGCTTTAACGATGATCGGTAAAGAGGAGAAAACCCGCCATTATGGTCATATGCTGTTAGGCTTGGGACTGATCTTCTTTGGTATGAGCGAAATGAGCAGTACCATGAAGCCTCTGCGTTCCTATGAGCCTTTCTTAGAGATGATGCAGAATGTCAGCAATCCGCTGACAGGTATTATGGTGGCCGCCGCGTTTACTGGCCTGGTACAATCCTCTTCAGCGACCACTGGGGTGATTCTGGCTTTAGCGATGCAAGGGTTGATCTCTCTGGAAGGAGGTATTGCGCTGATTCTTGGAGCCAATATCGGTACATGTATCACTGCTGCCTTAGCTGCAATTGGTAAACCGCGTGAAGCGGTAAGGGTGGCGATTGCTCATGTCACATTCAATATTGTTGGTGCGCTGCTGCTTGTGGGATTTATTCCCGCATTTGCGGATCTCTGTCGCTCTTTAAGTCCCATACATCCTGAACTGGCTGGCATGGATCGTTTAGCTGCGGAGGTGCCAAGGCAGATTGCCAATGCCCACTCCCTCTTTAATGTGGGGGCTGCTTTTCTTCTTCTTCCGCTCACAGGAGTTCTTGCCAAGTTCTGCATTAAAGTTGCTCCAGATCCAGCCCACCCCGAACAGGAGGCCGCCTTTGAGACAACAAAACATCTGGATACCGGCTTGATAAAAACCCCCTCTCTGGCTTTAAGTATGGCTCGAAGGGAGATTGGCCATATGGCCGATTGTGTAGAATCGATGATTGCTATTCTTCCTGAAGCTGTTCTTCAGGGAGATATGGAGAAAATTAGCCAGTTGGAGCAGACTGATGACCAAGTTGATGCGTATTATCAAAACATTTCTCGCTTCCTTTACGAAGTCGCCCATTCAAACATATCACCGCGGTTGGAAGCCGACAGTCGGGCATCTTTCCATGTCATTAACGAACTGGAAATAATCGGTGATGTGATCAAAAATAACTTTGCCAATCTTACGCTATCGATCAATCGAGGATTGCTTACACTGCCGAAGGAGGATCAAGAGGAACTGGTGCATTATCATGAACTGGTCTTAAAAGCCTATAAGGCCGCAGCCATGTCTTTCTCAACAAACAGTGTCGATAATGCCCGTGCAGCGATGCATATCTTAAGTCGCGAAGTCCCCCGCTTAGATCGCGCTTATGAGTTGCGTAAGGAGAAGCATCTGGTTCAGGGCGAGGCTTCTGATTTTGCCGCACTCTTTGCCCATGAAAACGATTTTCGCTCAAATATGAACAGGATGCTCTATCATATTAATCGTATTGCGAAAATCACTTTAAAGGAGATAGAACAGACTGCTTAATATCGATCACCTTATCCCTTTAAAGAGCGCCTTGAATTTAAAAAATCCAAGGCGCTTTTTTTTGTTTGCATTCCAAAACTTATCCTACACCCATTTTAAACTCAATCCAGCCTGAATCGGGATCATTGCCAGGCACATCTAAACCGGCAAAAATTTTCCATTCGATCTCATACTCCTGATCCCACCCTTTAACCTCATAGGAAGGAGGTAAATTGAAGGACGACAGATCAATCTCTGTCTCAAAAACAACCCGCTCTCCCTCTTGCATCATAAATGCACCAGAGATAGGCCAGGTTTCAGAGAAGAGTGTGCGTGTCTGCTCATGCTCCTCCTCTTCGCCATCACGGTTAACCCTTTCAGTCTCGATCTCTTCTTGACAAAGCAGCTCAATATAGGCTTTTTCAACATCAAGCGCCTGCGTTGCTGTGGCGGAAACCTGCACACGGAATGGGGTTTGCAGGTTGGGTGCGTCGAGAAAATCCAGGGTGACTTCTGCACCCCCCCCTGTGACAAAGTTGACGGCTTTTTTTATCGATTTAAAAAAGGACATCGGATATTCGCCTCTCGTCTGAGAGCCCCTTTAAATTTAGCGTGAAATATCATTAAAAAGTATGAACTTTAAAGCCACTCAAAGAAGGTCTGTTTTGTCAAGATGTTTGCAGAATTCTCCTGTACATAGGTGTGACGCTTTTTTAAAATCAGCAAAAGCGGCGATTTAATCATGCGCTTACCCCTACGCTCCACTAAAGGCTTATCGATTATGCGATCCACTCTCAAGCGTTCACTCTCCCTGATGGTTGCGGTCACTCTTGCTGTTCTATCCGGTTCTGCTTTTTCAGGTGAGAAAAACTATCTGCTTGCCACAGCCAGTACCGGTGGCACCTATTATCCGGTCGGTGTGGCTTTGGCCACTTTAACCAAAGTAAAAATCGAGCCCAAACATAAGATGGGCATGTCCGCCATCAACTCGGCGGGTTCTGGCGAGAATATCAAATTGCTCCGTGAGAGGGAAGCGCAGTTTGCGATTCTGCAAGGGCTGTTTGGTTCTTATGCCTGGAAGGGGACAGGGCCTGTGGCTGGATCGGGCAAGCAGAGCCATCTGCGTTCTGTCACCATGCTTTGGCAGAATGTTGAGCAGATTGTGCTTGCCGCGGATCGGGTTACCACTGGAACTGTGGCGGATGTGCGCAACGTCAAGGGCATGAAAATGGCTCTGGGGAAGAAAAATTCGGGAACCATCGGCTCCAACCGTGAAATCTTCGGTAACCTTGGCGTAGATATCGATAAAGCGTATACGCTTATGCATGCGGGGTATGGACCTTCGGCCGCCGCGCTGCAAGATGGGCGTGTTGTTGGCGTCAATACCCCTGCCGGCGTTCCTACCAGTGCGATGACCAGGCTGTTTGCCTCTGCTGGCGGAAAGGTGAAACCACTACAGTTTACACCAGCGTTGGCGAAAAAAGCGGATGGTGGTCTTGGATTGTGGACTCCTTACCTGATTAAGGCGGGCACCTATCCTGGTTTGAACAGCGATTGGCACACCATTGCGCAACCTAATTTTCTGGCGACACATGCCCAGGTTGATGCAAACTTTGTCTATCTATTGACCAAAGCGATCTATGAGAACCTGCCCTTTCTTCAGATGATCCATAAGGCAACCAAAGCGATGGCTCTAGATAAGGCGCTGGTAGGACTGCCGATTCCTCTGCATAAAGGCGCTGTAAGATACTACAAAGAGGTTGGCATCAAGATCCCTGACCACCTGATAATCGACTGATTTTTGTTGGGCGGTATCACTTAAAGAGACTTAAAAGAGAGGATCTCCTTTAAGTCATCGTCTGATTTTTTAAAGACAAACAATTGAAAAATCCTATGTTTGTGGCTTCATCCTCCTGGAGTTCTGTACCGGAGAGTATGGCAAAAGAGGTGGCGCAGTTGCGCGGCAATCGCGTGGTCTATTTCCTCGCCGCCGGGTTGGCAGCGCTTCATCTGTGGTTTAACAGCTTTGGTATCATTGATGGCCTGACCCTGAATATTATCCACTTCTCAGGATTCATTTTGCTCTGTAGCCTTCTTCATCCAAGAGGAACAGGGTATCTGCGTTGGCTGGATACGGCTTTTGCACTGGCTGTGGCCATTGGAGCGATCTACCTGATTTTTGCTCAGGATATGATCTATGATCGGGGAGTGAAGCTTGCTACTTTGGATTGGTTTATTGGTTCACTGGTGATTGTCGGTGCGGTGGAGTTTACCCGCCGCGCTACCGGCTGGATCATCCCGGTTCTTATTGTTCTCTCCTTAAGTTACATCACCTGGTGGGGCGATCTGATTTCTGGAGTCTTCCGTTTTGGTGGTTTGAGTTTAGAGACCACGCTCTTTCGCTCTCTCTTTGGTGATGACGCGCTGTTTGGTGCCATTGCACGCCTCTCTGCCACCTTTGTTTTTATGTTTATCCTCTTTGGTGCGTTTCTGCTGCGCTCTGGCGCGGGGGATTTTGTGATTCATCTCTCCCGTATGATTGCCGGTAAGCTGGTTGGTGGGCCTGGTATTGTGGCGGTTATCGCTTCTGGATTAACAGGAACCATCTCTGGATCGGCCATCGCCAACACCGCCTCCACCGGGGTGATCACCATCCCGATGATGAAACGTGCTGGATTTCCTGCCAAGTTTGCCGCTGCCGTGGAGGCTGCTGCCTCCACGGGTGGTCAGTTGATGCCGCCCATTATGGGTGCAGGGGCCTTTGTGATGGCGAGTTACACCCAGATTTCCTATGCAACCATCGTTGCGGTAAGCTTCATTCCCGCCCTGCTTTACTTTTTTTCATTGGTATTCTATGTCCGTTTTGAAGCGTTCAGGCGCGGCTTAACGCTGCCTGAGAATGCTGGACCACCCTTTTGGCCACTGCTCCTCGAAGAGGGGCTTGCGTTTATTATTCCGGTGGGGCTCTTAATCAGTATGCTGATTATGGGATTCACACCTGTCTATGCAGGAGCCCTCGCCATTCTTGCGGTGATCATCTCCTCTTGGTTTATGCCGGTTAAAATGGGCTTGCGTGCGATTCTGGATGCCTTGGCTCTGGGAGCGCGTAACATGGTGATTACTGCTGTGTTGCTCTGTACGGTGGGGCTTATTGTTAATGTGATTGCAACCGCTGGTATTGGTAACACATTCTCACTGATGATTGCCCAGTGGGCTGGCCACTCTCTGTTTCTCGCAATCCTGTTGGTGGCGTTTGCCTCCTTAGTCTTAGGTATGGGGCTTCCGGTTACCGCATCTTATATTGTTCTGGCGACCTTATCCGCACCGGCGCTGTTTGCGCTGATGGCGAATGTGGATATGGCTCAGGCTTTGGTTGCAGGGGGATATGATGAAGGGGTTAAAGCGATCATTATGCTGGCTTCACCAGAGTCACTCTCCCTTTTAGAGCAGATCAATTTTGAGCAGGCGGTCGGGTTGCTCACCACCATGCCTGGTGAAACTGTAGCGCTCTTGCGGCCGATGTTAATCAATGAAGCGCAACTCACCTTGATTCTTTTGGCTGCACATATGATCATCTTCTGGCTTTCCCAGGATTCCAATGTTACGCCACCAGTCTGCCTGTGTGCTTTCACAGCGGCCACCATTGCCAAGACCCCGCCGATGGCGACAGGCTTAACCTCCTGGATGATCGCCAAAGCGCTCTATATTATCCCTCTGCTGTTTGCTTTCACCCCGATATTGACGGGAACCTGGGTGCAGACACTGGAGGTTGGTTTTTTCAGCCTGTTAGGGCTCTATGCCTACACTTCCGCGATGATTGGGTGGCATCGGATTAAGCTCAATCTACCCTTGCGACTGCTGATGTCAATTGCTGCTTTAGGGTTGCTGTGGCCTGCCGACCGATCTGTTCATCTGTTTTTCACCGCGCTATTGATCGCTATGGTTGTGTGGTTTACTCAAAAAGCACGGCAGAGGCGTGACTCTAAGTCAACGGTTAAGGTTGCGTAACAGGAAAGCTACGTCAATGATCGCTTTTGATCTGGAGGGATCAGGCGATAATCTGTACTATTGATGATCAAACAGACTTTATTTTAGAGTGTAACCTAATGGAAACAGACCAAACAGCAGATTCTCTTATGCGTGATGATCTCTCTAATGAATCGTCGAGAAAAGAGGCAACGTTTATCGATCCTCTTTTCTCTGTTAAAAATCAAGTTGTGGTGATTACAGGTGGATCAGGGCAGTTGGGTGCGGCTTACAGACGCTGCTTTCAGGAACGCGGTGCACGCGTTGCGATTCTGGATTATGCCATCGATGAGGAGCGCGCCACAGATAACCAGATGGAGATCTGTTGTGATGTGACCAAAAAAGCGCATCTTGAGCGTGCGCAAAAGAAGATTCTTGATCATTGGGGGGGCGTGCATATCCTGATTAATAATGCCGCCTTAGATTCGCCACCAGATGCCCCCGCGCATGAGAACGGCCCTTTTGAATCCTATCCTGAGCCGTCCTGGGATAAGGTGATGGAGGTGAATGTTAAGGGGGTGATGCTCACCTGCCAGGTTTTTGGCAAAACCATGGCAGAGGCGGGGAATGGCTCGATTATTAACATCTCCTCAATCTATGGTATGGTCTCTCCGGATCAATCGCTCTATGCTTACCGACGTGCTGAAGGAGAACCCTTTTTTAAACCGATGGCTTATGCCGCTTCAAAATCCGCACTGTTTAACATGACCCGCTATCTGGCAACCTATTGGGCGGAGTCTGGCGTGCGGGTCAATACGCTCACATTGGCAGGGGTTTTTAACCATCAGGATGCCGCATTTCTTAAGGCGTATGAGGCCAGAATGCCGATGCGGGAGATGGCTAAGGAGACCGATTTTAATGGCGCGATTCTTTTTCTGGCCTCAAACGCCTCTCGCTATGTGACTGGGAGTAACCTGGTTGTCGATGGTGGATGGACCGCACTTTAAATAATTTTCAAGGGAGAGGATGGATGACCACGGTAATGGTTGAGAAAATAACGCAGGTTCCTAACTGGATCGATAATCAGGAGCGAGGGGCTTTAAATAATCAAACTTTCGATAAGTTTGAACCTCATAGTGGACAGAAGCTTTACGATGTGGCCCGTTCCAGTGAGAAAGATGTGCATGAGGCCATTCATGTGGCTGCAAAAGCCCAGAAGTCGTGGTCTAATCGGACGCCTGTTGAGCGTGGCGATATTTTGCAAAAATTTACCCAGGCGCTACAACAGCATAAAGAAGAACTTGCTGAGATTGTGGCCAGAGAGACGGGAAAATCCAATAAAGATGCTTTGGGTGAAACAGGCGGAGCGATTCAGCAGGGGTTTTTCTGGGCCGGTGAGGGGATGCGTCTGTTTGGTCGCACACTGCCTAGCGGCGTTCCTGGAAAGTTTAGTGCAACCATCCGTCAGCCCCATGGTGTTGCCGGCTTGATTGTGCCTGCCAATACCCCGATTGCCAATATTGCCTGGAAGATCTTCCCTGCACTTATCTGTGGTAATGCGGTGGTTCTCAAGGCCGCCGAAGATGCTCCCGCCACCGCCTGGCTGGTTGCGCGTATCGCAAAAGAGGCGGGCCTGCCCGCTGGTCTTTTAAATGTGATTCAAGGCTTGGGGCCGGAAGCAGGGCAGCCTCTGGTTGAAGATGAACGGGTTGCGGTTATCAGTTTTACCGGTTCAACCCGCGTGGGTCAGTTGATCAACAAAACCGCCGCCGAACGCATGGCGCGGGTCTCTTTAGAGCTTGGTGGCAAGAATCCTTTAGTGGTCTGTGATGATGCGGCGATGGATAATGCGTTGAAGTGGGTATTGCTCTCCGCCTTCAGTAATGCAGGCCAAAGATGTGCTTCTGGTAGCCGAATTTTGGTTTTTGATTCAATCTATG
>JBQGBW010000134.1:0-10239 GCA_052043475.1 Magnetococcales bacterium HHB-1 | reverse complement strand
GTGCACCATAACCGATACCGTTGGCGGTTTGACTCACCTGGGTATAGGAGAGTTGATCTAAGTTAAAACCGATGCGTCTGGCCGCAGCAGGGGCGAGCACAATATTGGTGGCCCCTGTATCAACAAGAAAGCGAACTGGTGCACCATTGATCTGTGTACGGATATAGAAGTGGCCATCGCGTGATTTGCGCACAATGAGCATATCCTGGCCTTCGTTGTATGGATTCTCTGGATAGAGAATGCTGGAGCTCTCCCCACCGATACGACCTAACTCATTCCTGAACCCATATCCTAAAGCCAGTATTAGAAAGAAGCCAAACCAGGCGATGCCATACTTTAGCGCAGGTTTGAGTTCCTGTTTATCCTGGAGACGCATAATCATGATTGCAATATAGATGGAGAGTCCCGCAACCGAGACAATCTCATACTCTTTCTCTTCTAAGGTAAAGGGACCTGCAACCAACCAGGCTATAGCGAGAAAAGCAACAACAACAATGAGATAGATCAGGATAAAAGAGGACCAACGGCTCTGCATGGTGTAACCTTTTTTTCAGGTGGCTTTTTAGTTGTCTGATTTATTAAATATCGCCATGCGCTCTTCCTGGATCTTGGTGAGCTTGGAGATCAGATGGTTAAGACGGACCTCCTTCTCCTTGAGCTGTTGCTGTTTTTCAGCAAGCGCTTTTTCTCTCTGTTGCAGGTCCTCCAGCTTGGGATCGTTTTTCTTTTTTTTGTTGGATTTTTGTTGCTTGAGCACTTGTTCTAGCTGTCGGCCTAATTTTTTCTTTTTAATTTTTAGTTTGGTTCCAGATACCTTAAATTTAATTTTTTTTGCCATGATATCAAACCTGTCCCTGGTTGAGAAGCATGTTGTTAATTTACAAGTTTTAGGTAGAATAATTAGATATATGAATCTAGAGCCAAAGTCTACCATAAAAATAAATTATATAATATCTTTTGCATCTCAGAAAGTAAAATAAGCGTACGATCCCTGCTCTGGTTCGTTTTCTAAAAAATGTTCCAGAGGTGTCATATTTGTCAAATTTCTATAGCGCATGAAACGATCTATTGGGATGATGTCGCCTCTGATGTGGGTTTAATACCGGTGATGCAGCGAGGGAGATTGGCATAATCATGCCAGCATGTGACTTGATCGAACTGGGCCTGTTTGAAATATTCAGAGACCGGCTGTTCCTGATTTTCTCCAATCTCAACCACTAAAATACCGTCCGGCTTAAGCCATTCTGTGGCTTGATTGATGATCACAGGATAGTGTATTAAGCCATCGTCACCGCCCCACAATGCCCTTTTTGGTTCCCACTCAGCGATATCTGGCGCCAGCTTTTTCCATGCCATTTTAGAGATGTAGGGTGGATTGGAGAGAATGACATCAAAGTGGTTTTTAGGATATTCTGGTGTGAGTGGTTGCCACCAGTTGCCTTTTAAGAGGGTGGTTCGACTGGAGAGTTTAAGTTTTTCACTGTTTTTCTGACAGCAAGCCAGGTTCTCTTCACAGATATCAATACCAACGCCCTGGGCCTTAGGATACTCTGAGAGTAGGGAGAGCAGCAGGGTTCCTGGACCGGTACCCAGATCAAGAAAGGTCTGTTTTTTCTCTTTATCTGGTATAAGCTCACAGATCGCTTCAATGAGCCGTTCGCTATCGGGTCTGGGAATGAGCATGCCGGGTTTGATGCTAAAGGAGAGGGACCAGAACTCTCGTTCTCCTAAGATGTAGGCGATGGGCTCAAAGGCGGCACGGCGTTTAATGAGCTGTTTATAGCGGCTCAATTCAGAGGCTAAGAGGGGGCGATCCATATCGAGGAAGAGTTCGATCCGTTTAATATCCAAGGCATGTGCCATGAGGAGTTCGGCATCAAGCCCTGGATTCTCAATTCCCCGTTGACCGAGCCACTGGATGCTCCATTGACGTAGGCTGCGTATGGTCCAGATTTGTCTACTCAAGGATCTCTCCTGTGGCTATTGATTGCGATGCTTTTTAATTTTGTAGGGTACCCGTTCCATCATGGTTTTAACCAGTAGAGGCCAGACAATGGTTGCATCGGCGGGAATTTCAGCAAAAGCGCCGCCCTGTTGGGGAGGAACAAATTTTCCCCAACTGATTCCCTCCTGATAGCTACAGCCGGAGAGTCCCCCTAAGTGGGCCGGATCGGGGCAGATGCGTATACCGTACTGAAAACGCAGCGGTGTTTTCAATGGTTTTTTTTCGTGACGCAGGGCACGTAGTTCCATGAAGGGGCTGATCTGTTGGGCATAGTTGCGTGGTACACCACCACCGATGGTAAAGATCGCCCGTTTTTTGGTATTCTGGCACCATTGACGGTACTGTTCTAAGTCACCAAAAGGATCATATTGAATGCGATCCTCTTTCGCCTGGCGTTCATTGAAGACAGCGATATTAAGGCCGATTTCGCAATCGGTGAGTGCGGGAATAAACAGCGGTACCTGATGTTCGAAGGCCGAGCGTAAGGGGCTGCGTTGTTTGGGAAAGTGTTTGGCCAGATAGGCACCAAGGTGGTGGGTGAGTTGTGCACTGTGAAAAGGTGAAGGAAAATCTTTCTGGCTGAGTAGTTGGCGGATGATCTGTTCTGCCTCATCCAGATTATTTTCAGGCTCCAGGGTATCGTAGACGCGGTTATAGCCCTGTTGATAGAGTTTTTTATCATCAATCGGTGAGGGACATTGATAGTGATCGCGTCCAATTCCTTCAACGAGGCCATGGGCCATGAGCGCGCCAGTACTGATAATGGCATCCACATAGCCGCGTTCGATCATCTCACAGATCACCAAGCCCATTTTAGCGACGGTCATGGCACCGGAGAGGGTGAGGACCGTGGCGCAGTCTGGATCGCGGACGATGGTTTCAAAGATATCGGCAGCCTGGCCAACACGGCGCGCACCAAAAGAGGTGGTCGCATAGGCGGTGAGAAGATCATTGATGGTATGAATATTATTCAGGTCCAGTGCTTTGACGGGTTTGAGTCCATCGTTTTCTGGTGCGTGGGTAGAGCGAGGCTGTCTTGGCTGCATGGCCTATAAATCGATTGTAGACTTAAAGTTATGGAATGTAATCTGTAAGGTTTGTATGGTCGTATTTTCAGTAGGGTCTTTGGCCGATATAGTTACCGGGCGGGCTGTAGTTGCAGACCCAGATCTGTGCTTTCCCTGCACAGATGGCGAAACCACAGCCGACATATTCGGTACTTTTCCAGACAATCTGTGTGTAGTGGCCACAGGCTTTGCCAGGATTACAGCGGTTGGTTCTGTAGTCGTAATCTCTCTCTTCGCTGGCCCAATCCTGTACCACCTTCTGGGGTGTGATGGGTTGCAGTTCAACCTTTCCATTAGACCAGGTGATTGGACTGGCCCAGAAGAGATTTTCACCGATATTTTTATGGTGGCTATGGATCATCTGGCACTGTTTCTGGGTGGCCAGATGGTGGGCATAATTGGTGGCGATGGTGGTCAGCTTGTTCGACCAGAGCAGAGGGCGGAGGTTTTTCTGTTGGCGAACCTGATTGTGGGCGTTGAGAAAATTTTCAGCCAGAGGATTGGCTTGACTGGGTTGCGCGAGCAGCAGCATGAAGAGCAGCAGAGTGAAGCGGACCATCGCACAGGATCTCCTTCAAAGGGATTAGAAACAGATAGGAATTCTTAAGCATACCGCTTAAATTATGCTGTTGGCAACCATGATTTGCGTGCGTAAACCGGTACGGGTTTCAATGGATTGGCGCGCGCTCTCCACGTGGGAACGTTGTGGGAAAGGACCAACCACAACACGGAAAAAGAGTTTTTGGCCGATCAGAACGCTCTGGCGTAGATTAGGATAACCGTGGCGTGACAGTTTATTGCGTACCTCTTGCGCATTTTTTGGATTGGAGAAGGAGCCCACCAGCAGGTGATAAGGGCCGGCGGCGAGTGCAGGAAATCCTGGTGGCGTACTTCTTCTCTTTTGTAGTGATTGATGTGGAATGGATTGCATGTTTTTAGGCAGCGTGGTGTTGGGCACAACCCGCCCTTCAATGCCTGTAAACTTTTGTATATGGCTGCGCATGAGCGAGGCGTTTTGATGCGTATTAAAAGGCCCAAGTTGCACACGGATCATCTGCAATCCACGCTGTTTTGTGCTGTAGAGATTGGCCTTAATTCCTCTTTCTTGGAGGTTTTTTTGCAATCGATAGGCATTATTCGGATTGCCATAGGCGCCTAAGAGAAGTGCGTAACTGGTGGCTTTGGGGACTTTTTTTATGCGTTTCTTATTGGGATAGAAGAAATTTTTTGATCTAGGCGTTGCTCTTTTTTTAGCAAGAGGCCTGATCAAATCAGGGTATTTGGGTCGTGTAGCGGGTTTAGTGGTTTGTGGTATGGGGGAGGTCTGTTTTTTTTCTGTAACTGTTATAAGGGCTTTTTTTTCTGATGAAAGTGGCGTGTTATCTTTGATCGATTCGGATTGAGATTGCGGTTTTGTTATTTGGGCTTGAGAATTTTGCTTGGTTAAAATGGCAGAGGAGGTTACTGTAGAAAGAGACGCATTTTGGTTCAGTACGGTTTTTTGTTTCGGATGCTGTTCTGACTCAAGGGTTGGTGCCAGTGCGGCAAGCAGTGTTGGTGGTGGCTCTTTGGCGGGTTCTGTTTTATCTGGGGCGGGTTTTACAATCCGCACTGCTACAGGACGCGGTGGAATCGTCTCTGTGATATGTATATGAGGCGGTTTGCTGGACCACATTAGATTGCCAGCGCCATAACCCAACCATGCAACACCGAAGATTCCTACCAGAATGCCAGCAATCTGAAGTGTGCGAGACAGAAGAGGGTTCTTTTGACAGATTGAGGAGAGCTTATGGATGGGTAAGGAGAGAGTGGAAACGAATGTGTGGAATTTTGACGCATGCGTCTCTTTAGACACGACAGATTTTTGGCGTGTTTTCTGGCTGCGCGCTGCTTTGTGGAGTTGATCAAAAATTTTACTCATTGCTCTATCCGCTCTGTTTTTTTTCAAATCGATGCGACTTGCTTGAAAAACAACGGTGCTAAAAGGGATCCGCTTATAAAGGATGGTTTGAGGCGGAATTCTGATACTTAAAAAAAGATGATTGGTCAGATCGTTCAGAAAAGGTTGTGACATATCACAACGCATATTCCATGCCTGTTGATGATATTCTCCTTGTCTTATGGAAAAGTAAATTTTATGATCTAGCGGATGCCAATTTAGGGCTGTTTGCTTTAGATCTGGAAAATTATAATAATAACTCTCGCCTGCTGTTATGCGTTGTTGTTTTAACTAAGAAATAATAAAAACCACAACAGGGTATAAAGCGGCTTAAGGGAGATAGAAAATGCATGTTCTTGCTCTTTATAATGATAAGGGAGGCGTTGGTCGAACCACGCTTACCGTGGCGCTTGCGGATATTTTGTCCACAGTCCATAAAAAAAGAGTACTGGTGATTGACTTTGACAGTCAAAATGCAGCCGCCGTCGCTCTGTTGGGACGGCAGCGTGTTGATGGTGCAATGAACTCAAATCGTACCCTTGATGAAGTGTGTAAGAAGGCGCTAAATATTCAGCAACCGGTTAATATACCAGATCTTTTCTTTCTGCCAAGGCCAGGGCGTTCGGGGAAGAGTGGCGAAGCGTTGACAGAGATTCATGTGCTTCTTGCAAATCCCAATCGACTCTTGGATACACAGCTTGATCCCAATTGGACTTTTATTCTAAAAAATTTCATCAAACCCTCACTGGTGCCTCTGTTTGATTATGTGTTGATCGATATGCCAAGTCAGATTCGCAATCATCACACATTTGTCTTTAATGCATTGGTTATGTCTGATTCAATTCTTATACCTGTTGAGCCACATCGTATCTCATTGAATGGTTTATCCCATACATTTGATAATATTTTCCGTGCCCGTGAGCTTAATCAACGCGCGCTCCCTGAGATTATCGGTTTGGCGCGTAATAAAACAGATCCACGGGGTGCACAATATAAACGCCATTTTCCTGAAATTGTGCATGCAGCCAACCAGGGTGAAGCGCCACCTTTGATGGCTGCTGTGATTCCTCAGGCTTCTGTTTTAACGGTGGCCACCGATGATACGTTGCGCCCCAGAACACTCCAAGGTCGTTATAAGGGGTGCCTGGATGGTCTGAAACAGTTGACCCATGAACTCGATCAACGGGCACAGAAACAGGAGAAGGAGTGGCAGGTTTAGTGTGATTGATTTCTAGATTAAAATAGAGAAGAGGTTACGGAAATTGGTTCCCATATGCTAAGAAGTATGCTATGAAGCCTTATCAATGTGCAAAATAGGCAAGATTTAAAGCTTTTTGTGCTTCGTCTCTTTTTTATGCGTTGGGAAACAGTAATCCATGACTCTGGAAAATAGTGATAGACTGAGTGTTAACGCGCTTCGCATGTTGTCTGTAGATATGATCAGCAAGGCTAAATCTGGTCATCCAGGCTTACCCTTAGGTGCCGCACCTATGGCTTATGCGCTCTGGCATCGTGTGATGCGCCATAACAGTAAAGATCCCCAATGGTTGGATCGTGACCGTTTTATTCTCTCTGCGGGCCATGGTTCTGCACTTCTCTATGCACTGCTTCATCTCTCTGGTTATCCACTCTCCATGGCTGATGTGCAGCAGTTCCGTCAACGCGACAGCCTGACACCAGGCCACCCTGAGTTCGGTCATACGGTTGGTGTGGAGGCAACTACAGGGCCTTTAGGACAGGGTTTTGCCATGGGTGTGGGGATGGCCCTGGCTGAACGGCGTATGGCACAGAGCTTTAATCATCCCGACTTTCTACCTATTGTCAATCATTATACCTATGCTTTAGTCTCCGATGGCGATCTCATGGAGGGAATCTCCGCAGAGGCCGCCTCTTTGGCGGGACACCTCTGTCTGGGTAAATTAATCTACCTCTACGATGATAATAAAATCTCCATCGAAGGACGCACGGATCTCGCTTTCAGTGAAGATGTTACACTGCGCTTTGAAGCGTGTCAGTGGCAGGTGCTTACCGTTGAAGATGGTGAAGATTTAGATGCCATTGAGGCGGCGATCAAGGAGGCCCAGGCGGAAGAGGAGCGTCCAACCCTGATTAAGGTGAGAACACGGATCGGTTTTGGCTCTCCCTGGGAGGATACTCCCACAGCGCATGGTTCACCGCTTAAAACCGATGAACGTAATCAGACCGCTGAAACATTGCGCTGGCCCTATGAAGCTTTTGATATCCCTGGAGAGGTCTATGATCATTTCCAGGCGGGTCAAGCGAAAAATGTGGATATTCAAGAGGAGTGGCTTGCGCGGGTTGAAGCGATGAAAACACGCTATCCTGGAGCCATTGAACGATTTATCGCACAATATCAAGGTCAATTACCCATAGGGTGGGATGATACGCTTAATGCTCTCGATTTTGGTAATGCACCAATCGCAACACGCTCCGCTTCTGGAAAGGCACTCAACGCCTTAGCACCTCAGATTCCCGCACTGATTGGTGGTTCAGCCGATCTTGGACCCTCAAATAACACCCGGCTGTTTGGTGTGGAGGAGGAGGGGATTGATGTGCGTAATATCCACTTTGGTGTGAGAGAGCATGCCATGGGGGCGATCTGTAATGGTATTGCGCTTCATGGGGGACAGATTCCATTCTGTGGTACCTTCTTAGTCTTCTCCGACTATATGCGTTCAGCGATCCGTTCAGCCGCCATGATGCAGCAGCGCGTGATCTTTGTCTTAACCCATGACAGCATATCCGTCGGTGAAGATGGTCCGACACACCAACCCATTGAACACCTTCCTAGTCTGCGTGCCATGCCGGATCTTCTGGTGATCCGTCCTGCGGATGGACCAGAGACCGTTGCTGCATGGCGTATTGCTCTACAACATCAGGGTCCGACAGCGCTTATTTTAAGCCGACAGAAACTGCCTTTAATCACGGATAGCACAAAGGTTGATGCGCAGGTCGAAAAAGGTGCCTATATTCTCTCCGATCAAGAGCAGGCTGAGTTGATCCTTATTGCAACCGGTGGTGAGACACAACTGGCCTTAGCGGCGCAAGATGAACTTTTAAAAACGCATCATATTGCCAGTCGGGTGGTCTCCATGCCCTGTTGGGAGTTGTTTCAATCCCAATCTGATGAATATCAGCAACAGATCCTTCCCAAAGAGATCACTGCCAGAATCTCCATTGAGGCGGCCTCCTCGTTGGGGTGGCATGCCTGGGTGGGATGCCAGGGTAAGGTGATCGGTGTGGATCGTTTTGGTATGTCTGCGCCCGGTGGAGAGATCCTTAAGCAACTGGGTTTCTCTGTTGAAAATGTTGTTCAATCTGCACGCCAACTTCTCAACCGGTAACGATCTAAAGCGATCATCTGATGATCCATCCTTAAAATGAGGCGTTATGTCTGCGAAACTATGGTGGTATGGACTACTACCACTCTTGATCCTTGGAATGTTGGCGCTTTTTGCTCTGGGGCTGAATAATGATCCCCGGGATATCCCTTCCCCGCTGGTGAATAAACCCGCACCCGATATGGAGGCAGAGACGCTCTTTGATCAACAGAAGATCCGTCTTAAAGATTATCGTGGAAAGTGGGTTTTAGTTAACTTCTGGGGCTCGTGGTGTGTGAGCTGTATTGCCGAACATCCTTATCTGATTGAGTTGGCAAAGAAGGTTAAAGAGAGAGACGATTTTGTGATTCTTGGCGTCGATTTTAAGGATGAACGCGCCAGTGCGCAGCGTTTTTTGCGTCGTCATGGGAATCCTGGCTACCGTCATCTCTTTGATCCTAGACAGGAGATTGCCATCGACTGGGGTGTTTATGGTGCGCCGGAATCGTTCTTAATTACGCCTGAAGGGATGATCCATCAAAAACATACGGGTCCACTCTATTTTGGTTGGTTTGAGAAGAAGGTTCGGCCTCTGCTTGAGAAGAGAGAAAAACCATGAGAACGATTCTCTGCATGTTATTGATTCTTGGCAGTTTAAGTGCAAACTTAAGCCATGCTAAAGAGGTTGTCGAAAATCCAACAGAAGCCACAGTACGCGAGATTGCTGCGAATTTGCGTTGTGCGGTCTGTCAGAATCAGTCGATCTATGAATCAAACTCAGATCTGGCCAAAGATATGTTGGCGGTCATTCGTAAAAAGGTGGCCGCTGGTGAGAACCAGGAGGAGATTCAAAACTACTTTTTTACCCGTTATGGTGACTATATCTACCTGGAGCCCACAACGCGTGGTGTCAATCTTTTGATTTGGTGGGCACCGTTTATTGCGCTTGGAGGTGGGATCTACTTTTTGGTACTCACTTTTTATCGACGGAAAAAAGAGCAGCGGGTTACGCCTCAAGAGGAGACGGTTTCATCCGTAGCACAAGAGGATAAAATCCAACAGGCATTGAAGGATGTGAAAATTTAACGGCGTGGTTCATACATCTGATGGTGTTTGTTCTGTTATTTTTCTGACACCTACTGTGTCAAAAAAGTGGATTGATAAAAAAGAGCATGATCTCGCGATAGGGAGATCATGCTCTTTTTTATCAGAAATCTAATAAAGTATTGTGTTGAATTCTTGGATTTAGACCAAAATAGGATCGTATTGTGTCAGATAGGTTTCTGTTCATGGACAATGATGACTTTGTGGTCTTTGATTTGCAATAACATGGGCTAATGTCAGGTTTTCTGCTTTTTTGCTCTTAGGGTTCAGATCCATGCTTTTTTCAAAACAGCGTTTCTCTTCATTTGCTGGTCGTAGAACTCCGCCACAGTCATCACGGCGACAACTGGGAAAATCATTCTATGATGGGGAGTATATTTTTCGTCGTGGTGAGCCCAATAATACGCTCTATATGATTCAACAGGGTGAGGTTCTACTCTACTGTGGTCGCTGTGGCGAATCATCGCGTACACTGGTACTGCGCCAAGGCGATATGTTGGGTATTACAGGGTTGGTGGGACATCAGACCCGTGTCTCTTCAGCACGTTCTCAAGGCCCCAGCCGTTTGCTCTCTTTGGATAAAAAACGATTGATCATGCAGATGCATCTTGATCCTTCGCTCTCTTTTAAGGTTCTTACCAGTGCAATTCATCGTATTCGTCTTTTAGAGTATGGTGTGGAACATTAAGTTGAACCTACCTGAGCCTTTTGAGCTTTGAGCGTCTAACCCGTTGGGCGCTCATTGATTGTTTTATAAAACTTAGTAATGAAGACTGTTTTTTT
>JBQGBW010000133.1:0-10405 GCA_052043475.1 Magnetococcales bacterium HHB-1 | reverse complement strand
GAAAAAGGCTGAAAAAGCCGGACGATCGGTGTACCATCTGCTCTTTGAGACGCATTAAAAGGGGTGGGATGACCAGGAGTGAACCATGCGCAAGATCTTATTATTAATATGGGTTTGGAGTCTTTTTAGTGGGCCTGTGTTGTTGTGGGCTGATAACGGCATCCGTTTTCCCAAAGTGATGGTGGTGGGTGCTGCGGGAAAGATCAATGCGCTCTCTCCAAACCATGAAGTGTTTCGAAAATTGGAATCATCGCTTCTGGATGCACTGCAAAAACAGGATATTCCTGTGGCGCGCGTGTCGCGTGACCTGCATCATAAGCAGCGTACTCCGGCTTCTCTGGTTCAGATTGCACTCGAACAGGATGTCTCCTATATTCTTTTGATTCGTCTGATTATCGATAAGGATGTGGGGGATCCTGTCCATCTATGGGTTGAGTTGGAGGGGGAGCTTCTGAATCTTAGTAAAAAGGGGCGGGTGGATCACCCCTTTAAGTTCTCCTCTTCTCTAGAGAGTTTAAGGGTCTCCTGTACGCAGGACTGCATCTATGATGTGGCTGGACGTCTGGCTCAGACGCTGGTTCAAGGTGCGGTAGAGGAGTTGAGTGCCAGACTCCATTTTTTATCTCCCTTAGAGACCGATGATGAGAAGAAGATCATCTATCAGTTAATTTTCTATGGGTTTAAACATGCTTCGGCTGTCAACGATATCTTAAATAGCTTTGAGGCACTTCCTGGTTATAAGCGACATTGGAAGAAGCGCGGTCAGCGTGCACAGAGTGAACAGACCTACTTCTACGAAACCTCAGAAACGGTGGATAATCTTGTCTCTCGTTTTCTGATTGCCATTGCAGAACTGGATATGTCCTCGGAGATTCAACGTTTATCGCCAACCGTTTTAAAGATTATCAAAGAACCGTAACGCACATCAATTTTGGTTAAGACCTTTTTTGCTTCTGTTGTTTTGTTTTAAAGTGATTTAAGTGGAAGCGAAAGTGAGCATTTGGAGTATTTTAAGGTGAGGAACGCGATTACATCACGTTTTTTCCGTATGGTTGGATTGGGTATGTTGCTGGCCTTAAGTGGTGGCTGTGTCTCTTCAGGCAATATCCCTGATGGTCATACCCTGTCTCAGGAATCTTCACCGACAGCGCTTAGAGGGGCGGCAGATGAGCTGAACCAGGTGGGTGTGGAGAAACTGCTTGAAGCCATTCAGAACTTCCGGAATACGGGAGGGAAATTACATCGTCTGGTGGTCTTTGGTGCTTATGCTTCCACAGCCGACCTCTCCACTGAAAGTGTGGCCAGTGGGCGGGAGGATATGGAAAAGATCGAGACATTGATCAAAGATTTCTCCACGCGTTTGGATCGTCCCGATTTGACCCTTTTAGCTCAGAAGGAGTTGGCACCGCTGCAACATCTGGTACAGCAACTACTCTACTATACTGGGGGCGCAGAACATTTTATCAAGCAGGTTGGTCGTCATGTGAAAACAGCAGGCCAGCAACACCATCCGGTCAATGATCAGTCCGATACGATTCGTAAGCGTGCCGCCATGATTACCGAAGATGGGCTTCATGGTCGTATACGCCGGGTGATGGGTGAGATTAAACAACAGGTGACAAGTAATCCCTCTTGGGAGGAGCGTTATCGTCTGTTTGCCCATCGGGATTATGAACAGCTCTTCTCTATTCAAAAGCAGCTACGTGCTTGGGGCATGGCGGAAGAATATGCTCAAGGGCTCTCGGATCAGGTTTTCCGGTTGCGTCACCAGAAAAGAGTGCGTGAAGATGAGTTGGTTAATCGCATCCGTGAGACGGCCCCCCGTTTTTATAATGCATTAAATCATCCAGAACAGTTTGATCTCTATATGCAGATGGGATGGTACTCTGCTCAGGAGATGCTTACCCTGCTTGCAGGTGCACAGGGGTATGTGAATATTGATGTTTATGGTCAGGATGATCCTTATAAAATTGTTGGTGGACTCTACACCTTAAACCGGGATGGACAGTTCAGCCGGATTGCACAGATTGCTGAAGCCTCTCTTCAGGGTATTCGTCAGGTTTTTCAATCGATGGATTATGCCAGTCGGGAGCGTCTGGCCTCTCTGCTTGAAGAGTTACGTCACAGTCTTCCGACAGAGGATCGTATCTTTGCTGTGAGTATCTTAAATGAGGTGGCACAAGACCCTGATTTGAGTATTGCACAGAAGCGGGTCTGGCTCTTCTCCTTCTTTAATCAGATTCGTATGTTAGGACGTATCACGCCGGTTATGCCTTACAAGGTGAACGAAAAAGAGATCAAAGAGCCGGTGCATACACCATCGCAACCGATTAAAATATCCCCTCCTGAGCAAGTGCGTCATCAGGTGGTGCCCCAGCCCGATGATGTGTTGGAAGTGCCCTTTATTCTTTTTAAGCGTGGAGATAGTTTACGATTTTCTGCCGCACAAAAAAAAGCCTTGGATCGTTTTGTTCAGAAAGCCAAAGAAGATCCTGAGTTGAAAATCCGTATTTATGGCCGTGCCGATCCGCTCTCTGGAACACCGCGCCGTAATCAGCGTCTCTCATGGCGTCGCGCTTTCCGGGTGAAAGAGTATCTGGAGCGGCGTGGTTTTCCTTCCAATCAGATTGTTGAATACCGTGGTTTGGGTACAGTCAAGCCGATTCGCTCGACGAACAGGCGAGAGTTTGCACGTTTAAACCGTTCTGTGGAAATTGTGCGGGATATGGCTCTGTCTGGAAATACCCAGAGTGATGTGAAAGATGTTTCTGAGGATGCATTACAGATGATCAACATTCCTGATGAGATGGCCTCAGATACAGTAGAGAAGCGTCCTCTACCCACGGCTTCTGTGGTGCAGCCTGCACTGACGCGGCCCCTGCCTGAATCTTCTGTGCGCAGAAAGGCGTCTGAGAATCATTCGGCTGTGGTTACCGCGCACCCTTTTAATTTGAAAACCGGTGTTGTTGCAGAGGACTCTCTATTGAGTATATCTCAGCAGCCTGAGAAGAAACGGCGCAGTGATCAAGCGCTCTTGAATAACTTTGTACGTACATCACGTGATCGTCTGAAAAATAAAACAGCAGAAACCAAAAAAGAGGTTGCTTCTTCCCCGACGCCAGATGCGGTCAGTTCTTCACAAACATTGGATGCAATTATCAGACAATTAAGGGCTAAAGGGGTGCCCACAGAGTAGGATCGTCTGTTTGGTTTAGGTGGTTTTTTTAGGGCTCTCTTTAAAATGAGCGTGGGGTTTATGTTCCATGGCGCATAAAGAAAACGCTTTGGGGTATCTTCTATTTACGGTATTGCAAACGCCAGCGGCATTTTTTGCACTCTCTGTGGAGGAGCAGGAGCAGGTTATTCATGTGGCGCGGGCTTCTGGTGTGTTGGCCCGGTTAGGTGTTCTGTTTCAAAAAAGAGGTGTGAATGAACTTTTATCACCACCCTGTCGTCGAAGTATGACTGGGGCGATGGTGATTGCAAAGGAGCGGCAGCGGACCACGCTCTGGGAGGTGGATCGGGTTGCGCGGGCTTTATCATCATCTAATATTCCTTTTATTCTGCTTAAAGGGGCTGCTTATGCGGCACTGGATCTCTCCATTGCACAAGGGCGTGTGATGGGCGATCTGGATATCATGGTGACGGAAGCGCAACTGGATGCGGCGGAGGTAGCGTTCCATCAGCATGGATGGCGTTCTTCCATCACCGATGCCTATGATCAGCACTACTATCGTGCCTGGATGCATGAACTTCCCCCCATGCGTCATCAACAGCGCGGTACGGAACTGGATGTTCATCATGCACTGTTACCACGGACCAGCCGTCTTTTTCCTGATTCAAAAGAGCTCTGGCGTACGGCACGAACGGTGGAAGGTTTTCCTGAGATTGTCAAAGTACTCTCTCCAGAAGATATGGTGTTGCATGCAGCGATCCATCTTTTTCATGATGGCGATATGGCGAAAGGGTTTCGGGAGCTTCTGGATATTGATGGCTTATTGCGGGAATTTTGTGATTATCCCTTCTTCTGGCCCTATCTCTGTAAACGTGCAGAGACGTTGGGGTTGGGGCGACCACTCTATTATGCGCTTCATTTTTCATCCATTTTACTCAAGACACCGATTCCTGAAGAGATTTTAAAACGTGTGGAGCAGTATGCACCGCTGATACGTATGGAGGCAGTGATCCAACGGGCGCTTTTTCCTCTACCGCCCTGGGGAACGCAACCTTTGCGGGATCGATTAAGTAAAATGTTGATCTATCTGCGTTCTCACTGGTTAAGGATGCCACCCTGGTTGCTTTTACGCCATTTAGCAATCAAAAGCCGACGACGGATGATGCGGGATGTGCGGGATTACCGGGCTATTTGATCTCCAGGGTACGCGTACTGTGGAGCAGAAAAAACTTTCTCATATGAATCGGGCCATTCAACATCGTGGGCCGGATGGTGAGGGGGTGTGGTGTGATGCAGGGGTTGGACTGGCCCATCGACGTTTGGCGATTATTGATCTTGAAGGTGGAAAACAACCACTTTTTAATGAAGATGGTTCGGTGGTGGTGGTTTTTAATGGTGAGATCTATAATTTTCAATCCTTGATGCAGATTTTAGAAGCCGAAGGACATGTTTTTTCAACCCGTTCTGATACTGAAGTAATTGTCCATGCCTGGGAGGCGTGGGGATATCAATGTGTTGAAAAATTTGTCGGTATGTTTGCGTTTGCACTCTGGGATCGTCAACAGGAGATTCTCTTTTTAGCGCGAGATCCGTTGGGGATTAAACCGCTCTATTATGGGGAGACAACCGATGGTTGGTTGGCCTTTGCATCGGAGCTTAAAGCTTTAGAGACGCTGGACAGCTTAGATCGTCGGCAGAATATCCAGGCTTTGGAGAACTATTTTGCTTTGGGCTATGTGCCAGATCCCATGACAATCTATCAGGGGGTTGAAAAACTCTCTCCGGGTAGGTATCTCTCTTATGCGCGAAATGGCGAACGGTTAAAAAAAACCTATTGGGATCTTGATTTTACACCGCGATTTACAGACGATTTCTCCCAGGCCACCGATCTTTTTTGGCAACAGTTTTTTCAGAGTGTGAAGGCGCACTCAATCTCCGATGTGCCGGTGGGGCTTTTTCTCTCGGGTGGTATCGACTCTTCTGCGGTGGCCGCCGCGATCTCAAACATTGGTTTACAGGATATTGATGCCTGTACGGTGCGTTTTTCATCGAATCATGATTTTGATGAATCTTCTGCGGCCTCTACGGTTGCAAAGCAGTTTGCATTGCAACATCGGTTGGAGGAGGCGGAACCTGAGCAGTTTGATCTGCTCTCCTCCTTAGCATCGGTCTACGATGAACCTTTTGCCGATGATTCTGCTCTGCCAACCTGGTTGGTATGTGGATTGGCGCGTAAAAAGGTGAAAGTGGTACTCTCTGGAGATGGCGGGGATGAATCCTTTGCCGGCTATCGCCGTTATCGTCTTTTTATGGCAGAACAGAGCGTACGTGCACGGCTTCCTTTAGCATGGCGGGAACGGATCTTTTCTCCACTGGCGAAAATCTATCCAAAAATGGATTGGGCGCCACAAATTTTTCGGGCAAAAACAACCTTTGAATCTTTAGCCAGGGATACGGTGGCGGGATACTTCCATGCGGTCTCCATTATTCCTGATCCTTTAAGAGAGCGGCTTTATCATTCAGATTTTAAGAGCCAGTTAGCGGGTTATCGGGCGATAGAGACCTTCCGTAAGATTGCCAGGTCACAGCCTATGGATGATACACTCTCTTTAGTTCAATATATTGATTTTAAGACATTTTTGGCAGGAAGAGTGCTCACCAAGGTGGATCGCGCGAGTATGGCGCATGGTTTAGAGGTGCGCGTGCCGCTGTTGGATCATCGCCTGGTCTCCTGGATTGCCGGGCTTCCCTCTTCATGGAAGTTGCATCGGGGGGAGGGGAAGTATCTTTTTAAACAATCTTTGAGAGATCGATTGCCACCTTCGATTTTGCAACGAAAAAAACAGGGCTTCTCAATTCCTGTAACAATGTGGCTGCGTGGTCCGCTTAAGGAGCGTCTGCAACAGATGCTTATCTCAGAACAGTTGTTCGATCAACGTCTGTTTTCACGGCGCATGCTGCGTGAGATGGTGGATATGCACCTTTCAGGGCGTCGGGATTATGGTGCCGCGCTCTGGGCCATTTTGGCATTTTGTGCTTTTTTAGAAAGACCCAATGTGGAATAATCCTATTTGGTTATGGGGGATAATATGATTTTTGGTCGCGGAAAAAAGAAGGCACCACCACGCATTGATCTGGAAGATTATATTAATGCTTCGGGCCGAGTGGATTATGAATTTTTGGAGTCCCTGGCAAAAAGTCGGGATAAAAAAACCTTTAGCGCGATTGTAAGGCGTCCTGTACTGATGGGCTCACGGCTTTTTCAAGGTTTGCTCTCCTCGAATGTTGGCGATGAGGGGGCAACCTTGCAGTTTTTCTCTCCCAGCAAGGATATGAGCAATACAGAGCCGGATAAGGGACTGTTTCTTGATCAGGCGGTCTATCCTCTGATGAAAACGGGGTGGTCAGAGTCCGCCAATGCCAGTCACTATAGTGTGGGGCGTTCCAATAAAAATGATCTGACCATGGCGGATTATGCGATCTCTAACCGTCATGCACGGATTGAGAAGGTGGGTACGGGCTATTTTATCTGTGACAATGGTTCAACGAATGGCACCAAGGTGAATGGTATTGAGGTGCAGAAGGATGATCAGATTGAGTTGGCGGATGGCGATGAAGTCGCTTTTGGCCGCTTTTTGTTCACCTTTCTCTATCCTGCGGCTCTTTATATGAAAATCTGTGGTGATCCTGAGTTGGATGCCCAGGAGGAGGTGGCGCAGGTTCAATTGCAACTTGAGGATCGAAAACAGCGTCAGGTGCTGTTTACACCCACCCGTCGCCTGGATTACTCGGCATTGAAACAGATTATTCAGAATAACAGTATGGAGCGCTTCTGTAAGATTCTTACGTTACCGGTTTTTATTGGTACAGGACTGCTCAGAGGACGGGCCTGGTCGATTCAGGCGGATAGCAATCCCGATGAGACATTGCACATCCATTTTTCTGATGAGTCAGAAAAACGGGGACCGGTAAAAATGAAGGCGTTAGAGCGGGCGATCTTTCCTCTGCTTAAAAATCGCAACTCCCGTTTTGAGAAGGGGAATTATCTGGTCGGTCGTGGTAATAAAGATGGGCCGAATCCCCATGATGTGATGATCAATGATCCATCCATTTCAGGCGAGCATGCGCTGGTTCGTTTAGGGCAGGGGAGCTATTATCTTGAGGATCTGCGTTCAACCAATGGTACGGCACTCAATGATGAAGTGTTAACTCCTTCTAATCCACGTAAACTGGTGGAAGGCGATGAAGTGCGTTTTGGCCGTTATGTGTTCACCTTTCTCTTTCCAAAGGCGCTCTACAATCGTTTAAAACATCGTTTTGAGTCGGATGCTTAAAAGATAGATAGAATGGTTGATCAATGACGGTTCAAAAGAGGGCGCGTATCTTATGTCGCGGCCATGCAGAGATTCGTGCAACCCATGGTAAAACGTTAGAGTTCTCCTCTGATCCTGAAATCAGCATGCGGGGAACCTGTGTGGTGGGGGTGGATGCCTTAGAGGATCGAGAGGCGTTAGCGGTTCTGCGTGGGCTGGTATCGATTACGGTGCGTGTGGGGGATTGTGAGGATCGTCTGAATGCACGCATCAGTCCCTACTTTAAGCCGGGTGATCCTTTAATTATCCGTACACATGAGCGTCCTCAGAGTCGTACCTTGGCTTATGCCGCAACCAAATCCGCGCTGGATCTGGATCGTGAACTGGTGGCTCTACTGCAAACGCCCGATGTTGAGATTGAGATTATTATCGAAGCCTGTGAGGATGCTCTCCCTGCATTGGGTACGCTTTATGTGGTGGCGATGCCTATTGGTTGTGAGACGGATATCTCCTCTCGTGCATTAACAACACTGATGCAGGTGGATCGTATTTTTGCAGAGGATACCCGAACGGCGAAAAGTTTTTTACGTCTGCACGGCATTAAAACACCACTTATTAGTTGTCATGATCATAATGAACGCCAGCGTGCGGGCTATGCGGCCCGTCTTCTCAAAGAGGGGGAGCGTTTGGCCTTGATCTCAGAGGCGGGAACACCGCTCTGTTCTGATCCGGGCTATGCGGTCGTCAAGGAGGCCGTTGAGGTGGGGGCGTTGGTGACCGCTGTACCGGGGCCTTCATCGGTGATGAGTGCTTTATCGATTGCAGGTCTGGCGAGTGATCGTTTTGCGTTTATGGGCTTTGTGCCACGGGAGAAAAGTAAGCGACAGCAGTTTTTAGAGGATCTGGTTCAATTTCATCTGACGACAATCTTTTTTGAGACGCCACACCGGTTACAGGAGATGTTACTTGTGTTGGCTTCTTTAGCACCGGAGCGTCGTCTTTTTATTGGTCGTAATTTAACAAAATATCATGAAGAGAGTTTTCGCGGTACGGTCATCTCTCTTTCAGAACAGTTTCAAAATATTGATCCTGTGCGTGGGGAGTTTGTTCTGGTTTTAGAGAAGCCTGCACGTGGTGATATGACTGCAAATGATCAAGGCTTGCTTGAGGGGGAAGAGGGGCAGGTTCTGTTATCCAGACTGTTAGAAGAGGGTGTGCCGATTAAAATGCTGGCTAAAACCGTCTCTGAGATTAAAAAGGTTCCCCGGCGGGAGGTTTATCAGGCGTTATTAGCGTTAAAGCGTGGTTGATTTTGAACTGGATTTCGCTGTACTATGACTGATTCTTATTGCTTGAAAATCTCATCAATGGAAGAGGCGTCTAAAATGCGATCTCCCCAGATTTCTAGGCTTTTTGAATCTGCTGTTTTAAGTTTGTCAGATGCCCAAACAGGAATGCTTTTAAATTTTTTATGAAGCAGACGCTGGAGAAGTTTAGCCTCACCCTGGATTTCTCCTTTAGCCATCATCTCCTGTGCAAATATTGACATCATCTCATTTTCCTCCTCTGGCCGGATGGTTCGTACAAACTGCCGTGCGATATTCTTATCAAGCATACCATATGTTGCGCCAAGATAGCGAAGAATTTTCAAGAGCAGATCACGATCCACGCCACGGAGATCTTTTGCAGCCATGAGCAGAATACGTTCATGCTCCTCAGGATAATAAACATATTTTAGAATCAATAAAACGCCACGCAACTCGGGTTGATGTGACAGTGCTTCATCAGCAATTTTGCCAAGATCAATCAGGATGAATGGGAAATCCAGGAGGAAGGGCTTGATTTTGGTTTTGGCGTTGACCAATGCAGAGAATCGGGGTTCAATCGACCATTTTTTTCTGCCATGGTAGAGCACAATGGCGATAACGGGTGGTAGCAGTCCTTTGTAATCCTGCTGGGCATCCAGATCCATGATAATGTTGGTCATTAAAGGTAGGAGTTGGGTTGCAATACGAGACTCTGGCTGGCTTTTATGTTCAAACAACGTATACAGATACAGATCCTCACCATCGACACATTTTGTTTTAAACAGTCGGTCAGCGTACCGTCCTTTTAGTTTTGCATCAATGTAAGAGCCCTCTATGAGTTCAGGAGGCCCAGGATCAAGCTGTTCAGCCAAGGCTTTTGGTAGCCGTTCCCGTAGCATGGTATTGGCCAGCTTTGGGCGGGACAAAAAAGCTTTGATCAACTTATCGTGAGGTTGGTGAATTTCTGTCATAATATTCGTTGAGTTACCATAGTAAAGTTTTAGATGATTGTAAGAAGATATTATGGTCAAGTGATTAGATGTTGTTTCTATTAAGACGAGAAAAGTCAATAACCAACAGAACAGCCAATGCTGCTAAAATCACCTGAGCACCAACGGTTAGGAGAATATTATTCATATCAAGATAATCGGTGGCAATGCGCTCGGAGCACCATAAAATCAACCCCAGCAGAAGGGATATCCGGTTTCTATGGAGAAGCTGTTTTAATGGCTGCATCTTTTGATCGGCCCCTCGATGATTAAGAGCAAAAATGAGCTTGGGATTTTCTAAGAGTGATGGATCAATCCCGCTGACGCTTAAAGGTAGATTATGTTATAAAAAGGCGTTGGATTCTTCTATGAGTCTTCCGAAAAAAGCCTGTTTGAGCTTGGGCGTGTTTCCTGACCAGTTAACTGTTTGATGTAAAAATCTCGATAACCGGTTCTGGAATTCCGCAGACTCGTTCTGGATTCGTTTTTTGAGGTAAAAAAACAGTGTGAAACGAAGGGAGTTTTACCCCATTATGCAAGAACTGACTCTGTTTTTTCCGCTTTTCCAGCTATTTGAGCGCACTGGTAGCGTAGAAAGCGCTTCACGTTGCTGGCCAGAGC
>JBQGBW010000132.1:0-10426 GCA_052043475.1 Magnetococcales bacterium HHB-1 | reverse complement strand
GCAACAATCCCCAACCCGGAACGACCCATTCCCTCCACTCTCCCTTTCACAAAACCTTACCCCGAATCCTCGGCAGCCAAACCGGAAATGACATCATCAATAACCCCCATTAACGCCTTCTTCCGAACCGGTTTGGTCAAATGAACATCACAACCCGCTTCCATCGATTTCAACTCATCCTCCTGCATGGCGTTGGCCGTCAAAGCAACAATCACCGTTCGGGGTAAGGTTTTGTGAAAGGGAGAGTGGAGGGAATGGGTCGTTCCGGGTTGGGGATTGTTGCTTTGGTTGTGGTGACCATGGTGGTGATGGAGTTTGTTGTTCTTCCGGCAATGGCTTATCTGTTTGAGGATCGGACTGCGGTTTCCAGGGTGGTAACGGCCAGGGGGGAGTTGGCGCAGGATGAGAGGAGCACCATTGCGGTTTTCCGTAAGGCGAGTCCATCGGTTGTTTATATTACCACCTTGAATCGGGTTTTGGATATCTGGACCCGGAATATATTGGAGACACCGAGCGGTACGGGTTCGGGATTGGTGTGGGATGATCGAGGTCATATTGTGACCAACTGGCATGTGATCAAAGGGGCACAGAAGGCCAAGGTTCGTCTATCGGATCAGCGGGTTTTCAATGCCCGTCTGGTGGGTGCCAGTGCGGAACATGATTTGGCGGTATTGAGGATTGATATTCCTGGTAAACGACCCCCGGCCTTATCGATCGGTTCCAGTCAATCGCTGTTGGTGGGTCAGAAGGTTTTTGCCATTGGAAATCCTTTTGGTCTGGATCATACATTGACCACGGGTGTGATTTCTGCTTTGGACCGCACCATAGGTCAGGAGGATGGAGGAACAATCAAGCATTTGATTCAGACCGATGCGGCGATCAATCCCGGGAATTCGGGGGGGCCTTTATTGGATAGTGCCGGGCTTTTGGTGGGGGTGAATACGGCGATTTACAGTCCATCGGGGGCTTATGCGGGGATTGGTTTTGCGGTGCCGGTTGATACGGTGAATCGAGTTGTTCCCCAACTGATTGCGACCGGACGTTATTCCCCACCCTCTTTGGGAATCAGTATTGATGATGGTGTGAGTCGTCAGGTTGGGGATCAGTTGGGGGTTGAGGGAATTTTGATCATTCGGGTGGTTCCGGGGTCACCGGCTTATAAAGCGGGATTGAGAGGGGTCCGGCGTGATGGGCGGGGGAGAATTCTGTTGGGGGATATTCTGTTGTCGCTGGATGGTCAGGATGTTCGCAAGGAAGAGACTTTGGTTGATCTTTTGGATGAGCATCGAATTGGGGATCCGGTTGAGCTTAGGGTTTGGCGCGATGGTCGGGAGATAACGGTTAAAACCCGCTTGGAGAGATGGAAGAGATGAGATCTCCAACCTGGTTTGACTGGAGATCCCAAAATTAACGCTACCAGTTCATGGTATAAGCTTCAAAATAGCCTTGGGGATGGGCACAGGCAGGGCAGACTTTGGGGGCGTTCAACCCTTTATGAAGGAATCCGCATTTTCGACAATGCCAAGTGGTCTCCTGTATCCGGCTGAAGAGGGTTCCGGTTTCCATTCGATCCGCAAGCAGGGTGAAGCGTAAGGCATGATGGTTACTGGCATTGGCGGCCCCATCGAAGCGGGCGGCAGGAGTGGTTAACTCCTCTTTTTTGGCGGTTTGGGCATAGAGGGGGTAGATCTCTTCCCCTTGAATCTTCTCACGTTGGGCGGCACTTCTCAGATTCTCCAGGATGGAGAGATTACCCCCAGCCGGAAAGGTTCCTTCCATGGCAACCTCCCCCCCTTGCAAAAGTTTAAAAAACCGGCTGGCAAAGGCCGTTCGATGCTGTCCGGTCTCAATAAAGATGGCGGCGATCTCCATCATCTTCTCTTTGGTCGCCTTTTTTCCGAAGAAGTCATACCAATGTCTGGCTTGTGTTTCTCGTGCAAAGGCCGCCAGCAGATTTTTTTCGGTCTCGGTTCCTTTCAGATTCATGGACAACCTCACAAAATGGAGTGATTGTTGGTTGGGATAGGGTCAGTGTCAAAATAGCTTAAGGAATATCCGGTTGTACGACAAGAGGAAATAGGAAGGAAAAGGGTTGGGAAAAGATCATGTGTCAAAATTTTGGGTCTGTTCTGGATCGGGAGAAAGAGGATGAGGGAAAGGGAATGGAACTTTAAAAGCGCTTTGTTGTCAATAGAGTAAATATAACGGAGAGGGTGTTTATGAGGGTTCTGATGGTGATATGTCAAAATAATTGATGGGAGGATCCTTATTTTTTATATCCTGAAGGATAGATATGTGGTGAGGAATGAAATTAGTCAGGGGGAATTGCCTTTATCCAGCGAAAGCAATATGGGTTTCAGGGAGTATATCGGAGGCTGAATATCTCCTTGATGATATAAACAGGTCGTTTTGTGGGGGTAAAAGGGGATTGATTTTGGAACTTGGCCTAGTGATTGCTTTTTACAGTGTCGTTCAGGTAAAAGGCTGAACATTTCTATTGACATCAGGCCAGAAGAGGGATTTATGCAAGAAACCAGCTTTGGAAGCCCCGCCGAGCGGCATCCTGACAGGTCGTCCCCCCGAATGACATTGGGGCGTCTCAGGAAGGCGCAACGCATCTCCCAGCAGGAGCTGGCCGAGAAATTGCGCATTAAACAGTCAAGCATTTCCA
Source organism: Magnetococcales bacterium HHB-1 (assembly GCA_052043475.1). Lineage (GTDB taxonomy): Bacteria > Pseudomonadota > Magnetococcia > Magnetococcales > JBQGBW01 > JBQGBW01. The sequence continues at coordinate 7,755 of JBQGBW010000132.1, read as the reverse complement.
AGATGGAGAACGGTTCCGATATTCATGTCAGTACCTTGAAGAAGTTGGTGCGGGCAATTGGAGGCGAGCTTCGACTGGTTGCGGCTTTCCCGGAAAAAGAGGTGCGAATCTGCAATTGGGAATAGCGCCAGTGGGCGTTCATCCGACGACCTTCCCCCCTGATGTCAGGGGATCCTGGTGGCAGGGGTTGGGTCGTCGGAAGTCTTTATCTGTGGGAAAAAAGGCTGGGTTGTTCTTCAACCGGCTTTTTTTTTGTCTTTTTTTGGGGTCAATGATATTCCACCTCAAAATCATCGAAGTTGAAGAGAATTTTAACCGTTGAATGACTAACCCGATCAACATGGCCATTATTGGTATAGCGTTTGGCCTGGCAGCCGTTGAAGGTAAGGGTATGATATTTTAGAAATTTACCAAAGCGGTTTCGTGCTGAGGGTTTGAGGATTTCCAAGGTGATCTGTATCGGTTGCTTAAGGAGATCCTGGAAGTGTTCCAAATAGCGAGAGTTTTCATATTCCAGCAGGGAGAGGGTCAGCTCATTATCTTCCCCCAGAACATAATCATACCGGTAGCAGTTGTCAGCCCACCCTTTCTGCAGCAGATCCATTGAGAATTCAACTGTGAAATAGCCGTTGGTAACCTGTTTGAAGGTGTAGTCCATTCTTTCATTCCTTTGGGGAGCTTTAAGGCTGATTCAGTTAGAAGAACTGTTCGTAGAGTTTGGAACGTTTAATAATATATTCCCGTTGGACAAAGGCGACCAATTCATCAACTCCCCGCGAATCATCATATCCTTCAAAGAGAAATTTGGCTCTGAAGGCGGGGGTGTTATCATCGGCATCAAAGTGTTCGATAAAAAGCGCTTTGGCTTTGACACTCTCCCCATCCTTGGCATGGCCATATTTGTTCAAGGTAAAGTTGATGGTGATTTCTGCTTCCGGCATGATCATGGGGATACCTTCCCTGGGAGTTCTACAGGCAAACCCACCACAGGAGATATCGATCAGATCAACGGGAAAGGGGGGAATGCGGGCGGGGCGTTCTACCTCCGCGCTGATTCCATAGGCAGGATCAACAGGAGCGCGAATGGTGGCTCTTTTCTCTTTGCACAGGCGTAACTCTTCAGGGAATGTCAATTGGATATAGCGCCGATTGATGATATCCACAAAGCTGACATTCATTTCAAAAAGGAATGTTTTTGAGAAGAATCGGAGAGTGATGTAGTTGACACTGCGGATGCGGATGTTGCCAACGGAAGGATCAAGAGCTTCGATATGGAGATAGAGGGAGAAAAGATTATTATTGGTGGCAGAGCCCCGATCCTCTTTGCGTTGGCGAAAGTGTGAAAAATAGTTGAATATTTTATCTTCCAGTTGAATCTGGACAGGAAAACGCTCACCCAACACAATGGCGATGATGTCAATAATGTCATCTTCATCGTTATTGAAAAGGATATCATTTTCCCCGGATTTCCAGTTTCCTGAAAGGCGTTGATGTTTGATCAATCCTTCCAGGGCCTTTTGACCGGAGAAGAGTTCGTCATCGTTGAGACCACATAATTTATCATTCATATCGATTTCCTTGGATTCAAATGAGGCGGAAATAGTTCCCTGAAAGGTGCAATCATAATAGCTTATTTTGAGGTATTCAGGGGGAACCCGATGGGGATGTCGGTTCGCTTATTACTTTTGGGGCATCTGTTTTGCGGTTTATGAGGTTGTTTTGTGAATTTTTTTCAATGTTGATGCGGAGGGGGATGGCGGAGAGGTAATCAAAAAGGGCATTGGCTTCGGATTCGGAGATATTGGCGATCATCGGTTTCATGGCTGGTGATAGGGCATTATTTCGTTTTCCTGATTGAATATCCTGAAACTGTTGTAGGGCATAGGCACGATTCTGCCCGGCGAGTTTGGGATAGAGGGGGCCGATGGGTTCTTGACCGTGAGGGCCATGACAGGTGGGGCAGAGTTTGGCGGTATAGAGGGTTCTGCCGTTGATGGGAACGGGATTATTCTCCTCATCATCGGCATGGAGAAAAAGGGGGAAAGTAAAAAGGGTGACCATGATGGTGGTCAGGAGTCGAGGGAGAAAACAGGATCTGTCCATAGGCGGCTTCCAACGGGACGCAGCGAAGGCATTTGCACTTCCGATAATATGATGATAGAAGGTAACATATTCGTTGCAAAGTGAAAATGGCAATTGCGACCGACATTATGGATTGGCATGGACCAATGGATACTTCTCTGAGTGATATCGAACGTTTTACCCGCCGAATTGATGAGATCTCCTGGGATCAACCGGCTTTGGTTCTTTTCTCCTCTCCGATGTGTGGGCCTTGCAAGGAGCAGTATCCTATCTTGAAGGGATGGGTGAAAAAAGCCACATGTCGGGTTCATGTTTTGGTTGTGGATGTGAGTCAATATTGGCAGTTGGCGAATGAATATGGTGTGGATGGTGTTCCGACGATCAAGTTTTTTTGGCATGGGCGTGATGTGGCGACAGGCGAGGGGTTGTTAAACCATAAAAAGTTACATAAATTGCTGAAGAAGGCGGCCAAAAAGGGAAATATCAGCCAATGTCGCTAAATCAGTTCTCAAAGGTGATAACCCGATTGCGACCTGCCCCTTTCGCCTGATAGAGGGCTTCATCTGCACGATCTATGGCTTCTTTAACAGATTCTGCGCTTCCCAAAGAGCTGACACCAAAAGATCCTGTTACGTTCAGAGTGATCTTATCATCAACGGGAATGGGAAGTTCGGAGAGTTGTTCCCGCAATCGATTGAGAATATTTTCCGCATCGCTTAAAGCCATTCCTGAAAGATAGAGCAGAAACTCCTCACCTCCAAAGCGAAAGACCAGATCCGTTGGTCTGAGATTGGTTCTAAAGAAGAGGGCCACTTCCCGGAGAACGGCATCACCGGCACTGTGCCCATAATTATCGTTCACTTTTTTGAAGTAATCCAGATCGGTCATGGCGATGGTGGAGTGTCTTCCTGATCCCTGTTGCAGAAGACTGAATTCCCTCTCCAAAGTGGGCATCATTTTGGCTCGATTATAGGTTTGGGTCAGGGGATCAATCTGGAAAATATCATCCTGGATCTGATGCTTCAGCAATTCGGCATGAAGTCGGAAAGCCGTTCGTCTTACCATCAACTCGTCATAATCGGTTGGCGAAGGTTCTCCCCCTTCCAAGACATGTTGCAGCGCTTTGTTTCCGGTTTCATGCATCCGTTTATGAAGGAAAATAATCTCTTGAAAAATAGGTAATTTACGTGTCTGCTGGTCAATGGAATCGAGCCACTTACCAAAATGGCAGCGATGATGGGAATCGGATTCGATGGAGGGGATACGATCAGGGGTACGAAAGATCATGCCCCGATTCCAACCGGCCAACCAGATATCATGGGCGATCAGGGCCAGTTCAAGTTGATGAAGGATGGAATGGGCAAGTGAGGTCGATATGGAGCTGAGTTTGGACACGTAATATCACCTTGCACTATGATCGGTGTTCTTTAATTTGGCTTATTGTTCATGAAAATGTTAACTGCTATTGACGAAATGTAGCGAAGAGGAGGTGACGGGTCAACGATAAAATAATGATATTTCTGTCGGAAAGCAGTGGTGGAGAACGTTACAGGGAGATGGAAGAGTGGTTTCGGTTAAGGGTGATTTGAGGGGGAAGGTTGATTTTTTAATCATTGGTGGTGGGGTTATTGGTTTATCGGTGGCCCGGGAGTTAAAAAGGCGCTTTGGGGATCAGCGGATTGTTGTGATTGAGAAGGAGGATCATTGTGGAGCCCATGCCAGCGGTCGGAATTCGGGGGTATTGCATGCAGGGTTCTATTATGTGGCGGATAGTCTAAAGGCCCGTTTCACCCGGCTTGGGAATTTGGCCCTGACCCGTTTTTGTGAGGAGCGGGGGGTTCGGATAAATCGTTGTGGCAAGTTGGTTGTGGCTCGTTCGGAGGCGGATTTTGCAGGATTGGATGAGTTACAGCGTCGGGGTGAGGTGAATGGCATTCCGTTGGAGAGGATCAGTGAGGAGGAGGCTAAAGAGAGGGAGCCGAGGGTTAGGACCGTTGATCGGGCGTTATGGTCTCCTACAACGGCCTCTGTTGATCCTCTTGAGGTTATGGAGGCGATGCGCCAGGCGGCTGTTGAGGAGGGGATTGAGATCCATTTATCAACCCCTTATCGAGGGAGGGGGTCAGATGGTCGGATTATTGTTGGCAAGGAGTGGCTATCGGTGGGTCATGTTGTCAATTCGGCAGGGTTATATGCTGATCGAGTGGCCAGGGATTTTGGTTTTTCAAGGGATTATCGGATATTGCCGTTCAAGGGGCTTTATCTGTATGAGGACTCTCCCAATCCGGTGAATACGGCCATCTATCCGGTTCCTGATTTGAATTTTCCCTTTTTGGGGGTTCATTATACGGTCACGGTTGAGGGCAGAACCAAATTGGGACCAACGGCGATTCCCTGTTTATGGCGTGAGCAGTATGAATTAATGGAGCGTTTTAATTTACGGGAGTTATTTGAGGTTGGGGGGGGATTGGGGGCACTTCTTTTCTCTTCAGACCGGAATTTCAGGGGGATGGCGTTGGAGGAGGGACGGAAATATTTTCGGCGTTTCATGGTTGAGCGGGCGATGGGATTGGCAACAGGGATCGAGTTGGATCATTGTCGATATTGGGCAAAACCGGGAATCCGGGCACAGTTGGTGAATCGTCGCAAGGGGTGGTTGGAGATGGATTTTGTCATTGAGGGGGATCATCGTTCGACTCACGTTTTGAATGCTGTATCTCCGGCCTTTACCTGTTCGATTCCTTTCGCGGTACATGTTGTGGATCAGATTTCTGCGTTTCATCAATAGGGTGGGGGTTGTTATCCTCAGTTCCCATTGTCTGATAAACCTCAATAAGCTGAATGATCTCCCCACAGGCATATTTGGTCAGAATGGAGGGAAAGAGGTCGAAAGGTTGATACCAGGAGAAATAGCCTCTTTGGACGAAGGGAACCAATTTCAGATGGTTTTTGGGTTCTTTGGGGATCACGATGATACATTCATTTCCTTTCCTGGATCCGAGTTCAACCTTGGCGATCTCTTTCCAGGAGAGGGTGAGATTATGATATTCAATGAAGGTGATTCCCTCTTTTCCGATGCGCAGATAATCCTGATGACGGCGGGCCAGAAGATAGCGTCGGGAGAGAGGAATCAAATGGAAGAAGATGAGATAGATTAGAACGAGGATGGGACCGATCAGGCTCTCTTGAGCGAAGATCCAGGCGATGATGGTTGAGACGAAGAGAGCGGGGATTAATTGGGCGAGAATGGTGGGATAGGCTTTATGGGGATCGAAGGGAAGTGAGACATGATCCGGGATCTTCATCAGGGTCTCTCCATGATTGGGGAGTCAATCCATAAGGGTTGGAATGACTAGAAGCCATCTCATAAACACCGCTTCTGCCTTGATGCAGCGTTACATGGATCTTTGCGAGTCCCACAGAGGCCACTATGCTGCGGTTCTCAAAATCCGTAAGCCTTGCCTGAAGACCCAATCGGCATTTATGAAATGGCTTCTAGGCTGTGATCACATTCAGCGGATCTGGATTCCCAATAAGGCAAAGTTTCGGGGAACCGGAATGGACATGGGGCTATGATAATTCAAGCACGATTATAATGCCGTCCGTCAGGGGTCGATAGACGTGATTGTCAACATCGCCGAGATGATTAATTAATGATGTGATGCCAGAAAGCGTTTTTTAAGATCGCTTAATTGATCACGTACATCCTTTGAGTGAGGGTGTTCGGGTCCATACCACTTTTCCAAAATAGCCAAGGCGAGTTCCAGGCAGTTTTGGGCTCGTTTCCAATGACCCGCTTCCAACAGAACATCCCCAAGGTTGGCGGCATCCAAAGCGACTTCAACATCATCGGTTCCAAAATGGGATTGATCAATGGTGAGGGCTCTCTCCAAACAGGAGATGGTCTCTTCGATATCCCCTGATTCCCGATGAGCGGCCGCCAGATCGGAAAGGGCTTCAGCGGTTTTAATATGTTCCGCTCCAAAGTGCTGTTCAACGATAGCGAGATTCTGTTGCAGATAAGCCTGAGCCTCTTCAGGATGTTGCATTTCAAGAAGGAGCATTCCCAATTCACGGGTATTATTGGCAACAACCGGATGATCAATTCCATAGATGGTTTCATTGATATTGAGGGCGGTTAACATCCGTTCCTTGGCTTCGATCAGCTCCCCGGCATGTTGATAGGCGCTTCCGATCAGAATCTGTGCATTGGCAGCTTGGGGGCTGGCGGGTCCAAAATGGCGTTGATAGATCTCCAGGGCTTTATTGAACAGGGCAAGAGCGGATTGAATCTCCCTGGCATCCTGAAAAAGAAGCCCCAGATTGGTTGCCCTCAATGCCACCTGATGATGATCCGATCCGAAATGGTTCTCATCAATCTCCAAAGCGTTTGTCAGATGTCCCTGAGCCCCTTCAAAGTCCCCTCGTCCTTGAAGCGCTATTCCCAGATCATGATGTCTCTCAGCCATGGCGGGATCAGCGGCATCAACCCTCTTGCTTTCTATTCTAAGGGCTTGCTCAAAGGCCTCCTGAGCTTGGATATAGTCCCCGATATCCCTTAGAATATGCCCCAGAATGGCATAGTCATGAACCAGCTCAAAATCGTCGGGACCGAAAAGTTCCTGATGAATACGCACCACTTCCCTGGCATGCTCTCGGGCATTGATCAGCTCTCCGATTTCATGGAGGGTTGTAGACAGCTCCTTATGGTATTGAGCGATATTCTGATTGGTGGTTCCAAAATGGTTTTTATCAATGGAGAGAGCCTGTTCCAGAAGGGGAATCGCCTGGTCGGGATTATTCAGAATGGTATGGAGATGGGCCAATCGATAGGCATCACGGGCGACGGCAGGATGGTTTTCGCCCAGGTTTTCCATATCGGTCATCATTGCATTTTCAAGGAGTTCTTGGGCTTCATCCCACTCTCCTTTTTTAGCCAGCAGTTCCCCCAAGGCGGCGGAGTAGGAGGCGAGATGAACCCGACTTTCAAGGGAAGAGGTATCACATAGTTTTCTTGCCTTCCGATAGGCTTTCTCAGCACCGGCAGGACGATCAAGCAGGGTCAGGGTGTATCCCAAAGCACCGGCACAGAGCGCTACCCTATGGTGGCGTTTGCCATAGCTGAGTTCTGTGATCCTCATGCCCAATGTCAGGGCTTCCTTGGCGGCTTCCGGGTGATCGTTTTCTGAAAGGGCTTCCCCAATGGTTGCCAACAATCGGGATGATTTTTTAGGGGGAATATGGAGATTGTTTTCGGCTTCACTGAGATTAAGCAGGATTTCGCCCAGTAGAATGACATGGGGTGCGATGCGGCGATGGATACCGGAAGAGAAATCGTCAGCATCAATGGCAGGTTTGATGGGATTCATCAAGAGTTTGGCAGCGATACGGATGGGAAGTCGATCTTTGCTTTGACTGATAACCCGGCGAAAATACTCCTGAATCACCGGATGGACCGAGAGGGAGTCCTCACTGATACGAACCAATCCGAAGGTGATCAGTTGGCGTACGGTTTTATCGAATTGGGATTGATCAGGAAAGAGTCGGCTGAATCGCTCTTTGGCACTCTCCTCTTCTTTACGGGCGGGACCACGAACCAGGCTTGCCAGGGAGGAGATGGCTTTTTTGATAAGGGGTTTTGGGGGGAAGGTAAAGAGTTTCAGTGGAATATCA
>JBQGBW010000131.1:0-10436 GCA_052043475.1 Magnetococcales bacterium HHB-1 | reverse complement strand
CTTTTGGCTTGAACCAGGCGGGAAGGTTTGATATCGCTGGCGGTCATGGATGTGGATAGGTCGAGAAGAAACAGGAGCGGTTTTAAGGGTTGGAAGAGCGGTTTGGGTAGACGCCGCCATGCTGGACCCGCTAAAATAATGGGTATGATGATCGCAGCGATGATCAGGGCTGTCCAGGCGTTTTTCAGAGGTTTAGTTTTTGTTTCTTTGAGTTGCAGATGCGGAAGGAGATCGGTGGCACAGATTTTTTGTCTGCTTGAGGTTCTGTTGTAATAGCGATAGAATAGAGCCATAGTGATTGCAAAGATGGGCAGTAGCAGAAGATATTCAGCTCTAAGAAAGTGGAAGGTGTCGGGTAGCATGATTGAAGCGATGTTTTGTTGATCGGTTGGTTCTTAAGCGTATCTTGTCTCAATTATAGAGCGTTCACTTTTATATGGCTACGCTTAAATTTTTACTGTCTCCTAGCATATTCCATTATTTTTTGCAATACCTTAAGGTGTATATTGATGAATAAAATTATTAAAGACAAAACATAAAGTTTTCTTTTTTTGCATCCGATAGGTTAAAAAAATAAAAGGTTGTTTACAAACACCAAAAGACCACATTAGGGAACGACAATATGGCACAGTTTAGTCTCTTGGATCACCTGATATGGATTTCTGATACCTGTCCCCACGGGTTGCGGAAATTCCGTGATGAAAGCAATCTCAAGGTTCGTAATCGGCGGAATACCGGTTTGCCGGATCTCGATGATGTGCGGGTTCTCCTCTATCTTCTGAAACATGCGAGAAAAGAGGGGAAGAAAATGGTTTGCCGTCTGCAAGTTCCAAACGATATCTTTGCGTTTATGCAGGATGCGTTGCCGGAGGAGAGTAGTGTGGAGGTGGCTTCAGAGCGGATTGAGGGCACCGCACGCCGTTGGTTGCATACACGTTTGAAACGCGGTAAACGTGACCTGCCAAAGCGGCAGAAGGATAAAAAAATTCGTATGCACATTATTGACCAGGTGGACTGGAGCGAAGATCGTGAAGGCAAAACGCTGGTCGTTGTCTTTAATGAGGGATTTATCGCCTCTGATCCTGAAATTTTAGAGAAAGCCCAACATCCAGGGGAGACCTTGCGCGCACTGCAAGAGCAGTATGATGTCTCTTCATCTCAACTCAACTGATGTTTTGATGATTAAAAGAGGCTGTTATTAAGTATGGCAGATATCTCTTATTTTAATTGAGATATCGGTTATTGGAATAGAAAGCGTCTTTTGTGTGTGTTAAAAAATCGGAACATTTTTTTTATGTTCCGATTTTTTATGGGATGGACGCTTTTTTGCTCTCTTTAAAGGTTGCTCCTCTTGAAAACTAGACCCCTTTTTCGATTTGGCGTACTCTTTTTAGCGCCCAGAGAAGGCTTCCAGCGGCCCATAGTGCAGAGATGATAAGCGCAGTGATGTAGGTGGCATCAAAGAGGAGGGTTGAGGGTTCGTGGTAGAGTGGTAGACGCACGAGATGAAGGGCATGACTGGCTGGATTGATGATCATGATACTCCAGAGCCAGCCTGGTGCACCATCCAGAGGAAAGATGGCTCCAGAGAGCATCCACATGGGCATGAGAAAAATGGACATGATGGCATGATACCCTGAAGTGGACTCCATCTTCCATGCAATCAGAAAGCCTAAGGCGGTGAAGCCTAGGGCAGCAAGGATTAATCCAATAAGGATCAGGAGATAGCTGAAGAAGGAGATCTCAAAGCCTAAAAAAGGGATGGCAATCAGTAGTGGTGCGGCTTGGATTAAAGCGACGCCCATGGCACCAAGAACCTTTCCAAAGACAATGGCGACACGGGATATGGGCGCGACCAGAACCTCTTGCAGCAAGCCTTGGTTGCGATCTTCAATGATGGTGATGGTGGCGAAGATGCTGGAGAAGAGCGTGAGCATGAGAATGACCCCTGGGAAGAAGTACTCCAGATAGTTCACGCCTTTCAAACCTGGAGCCTGAAAAGAGGCGGAGAAGCCGCTGCCAAGAAAGATCCAGAAAATCAGCGGTTGCGCCAGACTGCCAGCAACCCGGTGGGGTTGGCGAAAAAAACGGATGATTTCACGGAAAGCCAGGGTTTTGATTGGCGTGATCATGCGGGGATCTCCTTTTTCTCTTCTTGAGTGTACTCTCCTGTAATATGAATATAGACATCTTCCAAGGTGGGTCTTTTGATCGAGAGTGTTTGAATGTTTTCACGAAACCGGCTGAAGAGTTCCCCTAAGAGGGCGGCGGAGTCGGCATGTTTGATGCGGATCTCCTGCTGATGTCTTAAAACAAGAAGTTCCTGTTTCTGCTTGAGATAATCTAAAATGGGTTGGCTGGGGGAGGCTTGTAGAACGAGCATCTCAGAACCTAATTGGGCCCTGAGGGTCTCTGGTGTATCCAGCGCTAACAGTTGACCATGATTTAAGATGGCCACTTTATCGGCCTCTTCGGCCTCAGAGAAGATGTGGCTGATCATCAGAACGGTGATTTTTTGTTCCTGTTGAAGCCTGTGTACCGCCTCAATGAAGGCGCGACGACTGGCGGGGTCTAATCCTGTGGTGGGCTCATCCATCAAGAGCAGTGGCGGTTGGTGGAGCAGTGCTTTGACCAGTTCGGCCTGTCTGGCCAAGCCACCGGAGAGGGTGCTGACTGAATCTTTAAGACGATCTTTCAAGCCGGTCCAGGAGAGAGATGATTCTAACCGTTGATTAAAATCATCTCTGCTTAAGCCATAGAGGTTGGCGTGGATGCGAAGATTTTCTAAAACGGTGAGGTGGGGATCTAAAGCGGGTTTCTGGAATACAACACCAATATGTTTGCGGGTTTCGGCAGGGTGCGTGAATGGATCGCTCCCTTTGATGCGGACCTTCCCTTGGCTTGGCTGGAGTTGTCCAGATAAAATACGGAAGAGCGTTGATTTTCCGCCGCCATTGGGGCCTGTGAGCACAAAAAAAGCGCCGGTATCGATTGTGAGGTTAATATTTTCCAGGGCGCGGCGTTTGGGTTGTTTGCGGCGAGCCGGATAACTGTGATGGAGATTCTCAACCGTAACGGTCATGAATTCCCCCCCCTTTTTTATATTTTTAAGTTGGATTCCGTTTGATAGATTTAAGCGATCTGTTTTAAAGTCGCTTGGTGGAGCGCAATTATTTTATAAAAAGCGTTCAACGTTGTGAGGGATGCCATGGCTTTGAAAGTGGGTCAAGAGGAAAAAAAACATTTACAAAATATGGATCTCTATCACGTATCGGCCTATAAAAAAAAATGTTTGAAAAATACAGAAAAAAACATTGACGTTTGGTTCTCAAATGATTAAAAATTGACCTAACAAATTTTAACGAACCTAGATTCAATTTATCTCTAATCCCGAAAAAATGCGTTTCATTTACCTTGCAGTTCGCAAATCTGGCAGAATCTGTTTGTATTGCCGTTTTGTGAGGCGTGAGGCGTGTCATTATTTTGTAATGAACGAGGAAAATCTGAGGAGAGTACGCGGTATGTTGGGCAAATCAAAAACGGCGGCCAGCCTCCTGGCCGGGGCGGCCACCCTTTTAGGCCCCGCCATGGCGCTAGCGGACTTGTCCTGGAGTATCCAGGAACCGGTAACGCCGGTTGCGGAGCAGATATTAGCACTGCATGACCAAATCCTGGTGACAGTTTGGATTATCGGCATTTTAGTCTTCGGACTGATGTTTTATGCCATGTTCAAGTTTCGCAAGGATAAGGGCGCAGTCGCAGCCAAATTTCATGATAATCTTGTTTTAGAGATTATCTGGACCATTATCCCTTTTGCTATTTTGATCTCGATTGCGATTCCAGCAACAGAGACATTGAAGAATATGGAGGACACCTCCAAGTCAGATATCACCATCAAAGCGACAGGCATCCAGTGGAAGTGGAAATATGACTACCTTGATGAAGGGGTCAGTTTCATGAGTATTCTGGCGACGCCACGCAAAGTGTGGGAGGAAGATCAGGGCCCTAAAGGTGAGCATTATCTCCTTGATGTGGATAACCCTGTTGTTGTTCCGGTGAACAAAAAGATTCGTATCCTCACCACCGCAACGGATGTGATCCACTCCTGGTATGTTCCTGCTTTAGGTGTCAAAAAAGACTCCATCCCTGGTTTTATCAACGAGACCTGGTTTAAAGCAACCAAAATTGGTACCTATCGTGGACAGTGTACAGAACTGTGCGGTAAGGAACATGGTTTTATGCCGATTGTCGTCGAAGTAAAATCCCAAAAAGATTATGATACTTGGTTGGCTGGTAAAAAAGCCGAAGCTGCTGCTGCAAAAGCCGCTGCAAGCCAAACCTGGGATAAAGATAAGCTGATGGCGAAAGGTGGAGCGGTTTACGCGGATAACTGTGCTGGCTGTCATGGTGACAAAGGCCAAGGTGACACCGAAAATGGATTCCCTGCCCTTACAGGTAGTAAAGTGGCTACAGGACCGGCAGACAAACATATTGATGTTGTCATGAATGGTGTAGATGGTACAGCGATGGCTGCTTATGCTGAAATGTTGAGCGATGCTGAAATTGCCGCTGTGGTAACCTTCGAGCGTAATGGACTGGGTAACAGCACCGGAGATATTGTGCAGCCTAAGACCATTACCGGCAAACGGTAATCCTAAACGAACATCATAGAAAAAAGAGATATTCCGTAAGGATTAGGAGAAAATACTCATGAGTGGACACCACGACGAGCCACCGAAAGGAATGATGCGGTGGATAAAAACCACAAACCATAAGGATCTAGGTATCCTTTATATGGTCTTTGGTTTGATCATGTTCTTTGTTGGCGGCGCCATGGCCATGATCCTGCGTGCAGAGCTGCTTCAGCCCGGTATGCAGGTGGTAAGTACCAACTTTTATAACCAGATGCTCGCACTCCATGGATTGGTGATGGTCTTTGGTGCGGTGATGCCCGCACTGGCTGGACTGGCCAACTGGTTAATCCCGGTGATGATCGGCGCCAGCGATATGGCACTGCCCCGGATCAATAACTTGGGCTTCTGGATTCTTCCCTTTGCAGCGACTTTGCTGGTGAGCACCCTCTTCATGGAAGGTGGCGGACCGAACTTCGGTTGGACCTTCTATGCGCCGCTCTCCACAACCTACGCTCCACCAAGTACAGTCTACTTTATCTTTGCTGTGCATATGCTGGGTGTCTCTTCGGTGCTGGGTGGAATCAACATTATTGTTACCATTCTCAATCTGCGTAACAAAAAAATGACGCTGATGAAAATGCCTCTCTTCGTATGGAGTTGGCTCATCACCGCATTCCTGCTGATTACTGCTGTTCCCGTTCTGGGTGGTGTGGTAACCATGATGCTGACCGATATTAAATTCGGCACCAGCTTCTTCGATGCCGCCGGTGGTGGTGACCCCGTTATGTTCCAGCATATCTTCTGGTTCTTCGGACATCCTGAGGTCTATATCCTCATTCTGCCCTCCTTCGGTATTCTCTCTGAGATTATTCCCACCTTCGCCCGCAAGCGACTCTTTGGTTATGCCTCCATGGTCTACGCCATGGCTGCCATCGCCTTCCTCTCCTTCATCGTTTGGGCGCACCATATGTTCACGGTGGGCATGCCTTTAGCAGGTAACCTCTACTTCATGTATGCTACCATCCTGATTGCTGTACCGACGGGTATGAAAATCTTTAACTGGATGGCGACCGTGTGGCGGAGTTCCATGACCTTTGAAACCCCCATGATGTGGGCCCTGGGAACGGTTCTCATGTTCACCATCGGTGGTCTAACCGGTCTGATGTTGGGTGTTACACCAATCGATACCCAGTACCACGATACCTACTTTGTGGTTGGACACTTCCACTACACCCTGGTCAGTGGTGCGATCTTCGCAACCTTTGCTGCAGCAACCTACTGGATGCCTAAATGGACAGGTAAGTTCCTTGATGAAGGCTTGGGTAAACTGCACTTCTGGATTTCGGTCCTTGGCATGAACTTTATCTTTATGCCGCAAATGTTCGTGGGTCTCGCTGGAATGCCTCGCCGTATTCCTGACTACGCGCTGCAATTCCAAGAGTGGAACATGCTGACCTCAATTGGTTCATTCATCTTTGGTGTTGCGCAACTCCTCTTTGTGATCAACCTGATCAAGAGTGTGCGCAGTGGTAAAGATGCCACCACCCCCGAAGCTTGGGAGGGAACCGATCCTCAAGGTCTGGAGTGGAAGATGCCTTCCCCCATCCCTTACCATCATGATGTTCCTGAAGATTACGAATATAAAACACCGTAATCTCTCTTAAGGCTTTTGTGAAAAAATCTAGAGTATGCTTTTTAAAGTATGCTCTAGATACCGCCTCTCCCTCCTTGGCTCTTCATTAAAGGGCCAAGGGGATGGGCGCTGATAAAAAAAAAGATTTTTTTAGTTATTTTTGTGGTTTATTGGAGTGGATTTTGGCGATGGATGAAAAACAGAAACAGAAAAAATCAATCTACATCACTGTGATTGTGCTCTCTGTGATTGCTGTGGTTACTTATATTGCCACATACTTCTATTTTGGTCCGCCCAGATAAAGGCTGCTTCACTTTATATCAAAGACTGTTCTAAAGGATCTTAAAAGTATATGGATAACCCCGCTTCATCATCTCAAAAGGCCAATCGCGCGTTAATTAAAAAACTGGCGTTGGCTGTTGTGGGCATGTTCGCTTTTGCTTTTGCACTGGTTCCTTTATACAATGTCTTCTGTGATCTTACAGGGCTTGGTGGTAAAACTGGTGGACGTGTTGCAGCAACCGATTTTGACCAGTTGGGCGCGGATTTGAGTCGTACCATTGTTGTTGAGTTTACAGCCGATGTGCATGCCGGTTTACCATGGCGATTCGCACCTGAAGTGAATAAAATGGAGGTCCACCCCGGCGAAATTCAAGCGGTTAATTTTGTCGCTAAAAATACCGCCGATATCCCGGTTACAGGACGCGCTATCCCGAGTGTTACCCCCGGATTGGCCGCACAGTTTTTTGATAAGACAGAGTGCTTCTGTTTTGAGGAGCAAACCCTCAAACCGAAGGAGGTGATGGATATGCCGGTACGGTTTATTATTGATCCAAAGCTTCCTAAAGAGATAGAACAGATCACTTTGGCGTATACCTTTTATAAGAAAAAAGAGTAACTTAAAACCTTTACACCCGGATTAATGAGCCGGAAGCGCTTTTTCGCCTGAAACCCCACACGCGCACGGGATCATGGCGATAACGTATCTATACAGAGGAAGAGAAGAATGTCCCAGAAATCCGAATATTATGTCCCGGAGCCAAGCCATTGGCCCATTGTTGCCGCCGTGGGCATGTTCCTGACGCTTGGTGGTTTTGCGTTCATGCTGAATGATGGCAGCGCAATTCCCATGCTGGTAGGACTGGCTGTAATGGCTTATATGTTCTTCGGTTGGTTTGGCACCGTGATCGATGAAAATGAGAGCGGTAAGCTGGATGATGATCAGGTTGACCGTTCTTTCCGTCAAGGAATGATGTGGTTTATCATCTCTGAAGTTGCTTTCTTTGCAGCGTTCTTTGGTGCCCTGTTCTACTACCGCGTTCTTGTTATTCCCTGGCTTGGTGAAGGCGAAACCGCTGCTCAAATCTGGCCCAACTTCCAAGCTGTATGGCCTCTGCTGACCACACCTGACCCTAGCAAATATGAGCCGATTAAAGCCACCATCAGTGCCTGGGGTATCCCTTTCCTGAATACAGCGATTCTGCTTACCTCTGGTGCCACACTGACCTGGGCCCACTGGGGACTCCAGAAAGGTAACCGTAAACAGTTGGTCAATGGCTTGATTCTGACTGTGGCTTTAGGTTTCATCTTTTTAGGCTTCCAGGCTTATGAGTATATGCATGCTTACAGCCCTGAAATTAACTTCAAGATGACCTCTGGTATCTACGGTTCAACCTTCTTTATGCTGACCGGTTTCCATGGCGCCCACGTCACCATCGGTGCATTGATGCTGCTGGTTATCCTGGTTCGTAGCGCAAAAGGACATTTCACCGAGCGTCGTCACTTCGGCTTTGAAGCCGCCGCCTGGTACTGGCACTTTGTTGATGTCGTTTGGTTGGGACTGTTTATCTTTGTCTATGTGTTATAGATTTAAGATCTAAGATAAAACCTGATATTTGTGATAAAAAAAAGAGCCGCATCCTTATGTTAAGGGTGGGCTCTTTTTTTTTTAAAAGTCGCTTTTAGTTTTCTACCAGAGCAGGTCGGACTCATAGCCTAAATCGATGAGGTGAAGGCCGAAGAGTTCTTTGAGACCGGCAATGTGGGCGGCATCAAGATGGTTTTTCCAATCGCCAGAGACGCCTTTTCTTTTGAGGCCGGTGGCTTCAGGGTTGCGTTTTCTCAACACCTTTGATTTTCTCTTAAAATCGGACTCTTCGACAATGGCTGCAATCTTCTCTTGACTTATGGGGATGGAGGTGAATTTCGCCAGATCTTGAATGGCTTTGGCTTTTTGATTAACCATCTCCTCAAAAGTAAAAATACGCATGGGTGTGCCGGCAACCAGCCAGAGTTCAAGCCAGGCCATCAGGCGTTGAGGCATGCTGGGATACTCTTCGATTGTTGTTCTTGAGCCTGCAAGAGCTTGAATCATTGCTTCTTTTGATTTTGATTGAACCAGGCGTGCGGCATTGTCTTCTTCTGCACTGACCACATCACGATAGTAAAAATAGAAGGAGATGACCTGATCACGCGGATCTCTGAGTTGTAATATGCTGAGCAGATTGTTGCCTGCCATAAATTTAACCAGATCATGATTAGGATACCAGTGGCCAATTAAAAACTGATGGCTTTGAGGGAGTGGTGGACAGGCTTCCATACTTAAAATTTCATCAACGCTGGGAAAAAAATACTCTTTCCCACTGATATGAACCATAATTTCTGCTAAGAGGTGGGTGCCACATTTGGGATAGGAGTAACAGCAGAAGCCTTTGTTGTTAGCAAAAACTTTTTGTTTTACCATGATGTCAATGCATCGATTCCAGAGCGCAACCATGTTTAGATCCAGAGGGGACTCCTGAAACATTGTTTTAAATTCAGGGTCTGCCTCCCACCACTGTTGTAGAAGCATGTTCAGCCAGATGCGGTGCCGGTGAAGGGTATTCTCCGCTTCATAGTCTTTTTCGATATGTTTGCTCGAATCCTCAAATCTACCCATATGTTGGTAGAGTGAGCCTAAGAGGTAGTTGGCTTGGGGGTGATTGGGATCATATTTTATCGCCTCTTTGAGGGCTTCTTCAGCGGCTAAACCTCTGCCTTTGGCGATGAGTGCAAAGGCTTGATGAAAAGCGTATTTACTCTCCTGGGGATTAATCAGACGCGCACGTGTGTAGAGATCGATTGCTTGATCATATTTTTTTTCATGTTGCGCCAGAAGGGCACCTAAAAAATGAACACCGGGATGATGGGGGTGGTGTTTTTTTATCTCATGTACAAAGGTGCGTATCTGATTCCACTGCCCCATTTTATACGCTTCTTCTGCGAGCAGGAGACTTTCGTTTAAAAATTGATCCGAACTGACCTGAGGAAGTGAAGGTTGCTCCTCTGAAGAGGGCGAAGCGGTGTCCATGGTGAGAGACCTTTATATCAATGTATTGAAATGAATTTTTTAAAAGGGAAAGTCTTGGCAAAACGTTTGAAGTGCCTCTTGCCAGGGCCTTAGCGGGGATATTTTTTCTGAAGTGAGTTGGGTGTATTGGTTCTTAAGGCTAAGAGAGGGAAAATCTTTTTGGGAGGCACGGTGAATAATTGTTGGGCATTGGATGATCTCAGCCAAAGTCTGTACCAACTCGAAGAGGGAGACATAGCCTTGATTATAGAGATGGTAGATGCCTGTTGCGGCTTTTTGCTCAAGAAGTTTGAGCGCGCGCTTAGCGATATCTAAGCTGTAACTGGGGGAGCACCAGACATCTTCTGATATATAGAGTGCTTCTTGAGAGGTTTTCATCTTTATAATCAACTTTTCAACCAATTGATTGTTTTTTTGACTGGGGCCAAAGATGAGGGGCGTGCGTAAAATGTAGTGTGCAGGGTTCTCCAGTGTAATAAAGTGATCTCCTCCCGCTTTACTCCAGCCATAAAAGTTGAGTGGATTAATCGGGGATGATTCGGTAAAGGGCTTTTTGCTGTTATTGAAGACCGCATCACTACTTAAGTGAATAAGTAAAAAACGGTGCTGTTTTGCCAGGCGCGCCAACTGTTGGGGGTAGCGGGTGTTGAGTTGTATCGCATTCTGAGGGTTCTCTTCGCAGGGGGTTAACCCTAAGAGCGCCACACAGTTAATCACCAGGATGGGGTTATATCTCTGCACCAGTGCGGTGACACTCAGAAGATCTTTGGCGTCAAAATCTTGAGAATTAACACCGATTACACGGCCTTTTTCATTGAAA
>JBQGBW010000130.1:0-10678 GCA_052043475.1 Magnetococcales bacterium HHB-1 | reverse complement strand
CTGTTTTATATACCCTTAAATCATTTCAAGATACAAACTTAAGATACAAAAATCTTTATAAAGAATATATCCAAAGACCAACAAACAAAAGAAAAAAATAGATTTTTCTCAAAATCGAAAAGCAGGACAATCCTCAGACAAGGCGACACAACATCATGTTTTACAACAGATTAGAAAAAAACAGAACAAGTATAATATAAAATCACCACAACACACCTTACCTATTCATCATTATCATTGCAGATAAATAAAAATTATATTTATACATACAAAAACACTTCCCCTCAAGAAAAGTAAAATAAAGGGGCTATAAGTTTTACATTCCTGCAACATCATATTAACAAAGCTTTGACAAAGATTAAAAACATGCACTTAATTTTGCTTGATTCTGTGAAGCGATCGACTCATAATACAAAAAATGGCTATGGAGATAATCAATGGAGACAATAGTGCGCGACCCATTCCACTTAGCGGAGGACAACTGAATGACCCACTGCCCCCCATCTCCCTCTGAACAACAATCCCACTTCTCTATCGAACAGGAACGCGATCTACAAACAGCGATCAGCAAGGTACTACGCCTCTCTCTCCAAGACCTCTCCTTAGAAAAACTGGCCTCAGAATGTCTCCACATTATTCTTGACATCCCCTGGCTCTCTGTCCTGCAAAAAGGCTCCATATTTATTACGGATAAATCCTCGCCGAATCATCTCCTCATGATCGCAGAAAAAGATCTTCCCGAATCGCTCCTGACACAATGCAAAAAACTCCCATTCGGTGTCTGTCTCTGTGGTCAGGCCGCCGAAACAAAATCCATTGTCTTTGCCAACTGCATTGATCATCGACACGATATCTCCTTCGAAGGCATGACCCCTCATGGTCATATCTGCGTTCCAATCAAGATTGAGCAAGAAATTCTTGGCGTCATCAACCTCTACATCACCCACGGCCACAAAAAAAGCGAACATGAACTGCGTTTTCTCTCCTCTATTGCCGATGCCTTGGCCGGCGTCATCAAACGAAGAAAGATCGAAGAAAAACTCAACCAATTAGGCCGCATTCTCGATAGCTCACTCAATGAAATCTATGTCTTTGAATCCATCAGCTATAAGTTTATTCAGGTCAATGAAGGGGCCCAGAAAAATCTCGGCTACACCATGCAAGAACTGATTCATATGACCCCCATAGATATCAAACCCGCCTTCTCCCATAAAGATTTTACAGATAAAATCAAAATACTTAAAAACAAAGAAGAGGATCAACTTGTCTTTGAGACCACACACCAACGTAAAAATGGTTCAACCTATCCCGTTGAAGTGCGACTACAATATTCAGAGACCTCTTACCCTTCTGTTTTTGTGGCGATTATTGTCGATATCAGTGAACGAAAAGAGGCGGAACAGAAACTCTCCTTCATGGCCCATCACGATCCACTCACCCAACTGCCCAACCGTCTGATGTTCAACAAGCAGATGGATCATTGTATCGCCCACAGCCTGCGCTATAACCATCAGTTTGGCTTGATGTTTCTGGATCTGGATCACTTTAAAAAAGTCAACGATCAGTTTGGTCACGATGCTGGCGATCATGTACTCTGTACCACCGCCAAACGCATCCAACAACATCTGCGCAAATCCGATACCTTCAGCCGTTTAGG
This sequence comes from Magnetococcales bacterium HHB-1, assembly GCA_052043475.1. Lineage (GTDB taxonomy): Bacteria > Pseudomonadota > Magnetococcia > Magnetococcales > JBQGBW01 > JBQGBW01. The sequence goes on along the minus strand of JBQGBW010000130.1, from coordinate 9,021 downwards.
CGGCGATGAGTTCACCCTGCTTCTGCCTGAGATCAAACATAAAAAAGACCTTAAGACAATCGCCAAAAAGCTGATCAAAACCATCTCAAAACCGATAGAATTTAAAGGAAACATCTGTCAAATCGGGGTCAGCATTGGTATTGGCCTATTCCCTAAACATGGTAAAGATACCGATACACTGCTCAAGGAGATCGACCAGGCGCTCTATCACGTAAAAAAGAGTGGGCGTAATGGCTATGCATTCGTTGATTAATCGATCTTAAAAGCATGGCATACTCTATGCTTCAATTCTAGATAAAATCCATTTTAAGATGATCTAGAAAACAGGCCAAGTCCATGCATGCCGATGCCCTCTATCTTGCTAACCTGGAAAAGCAATACCAAACCAACCTGCAAATTATCCGCTTAACCAATCCAGAACTTTACCAAGAGATTACCCAACATCAGGAACCTAACAGTTATCACTTTGAATTTATCTACCATGCAGAGCAACTGATCAATATACGCGCTCACCTCAAAGATGGTTCCAACTTTCTACTCAACGATACCGCGCGTCAAAAACAGCTACATGAAAATCATAAGAAAAGTTTCACTTCAGCCAATCAGATCTCCTGCATCATCGGTATTGGTCGCGGTGAAGAGATCTTTCTCTTTTTTGAAACCAGCAAAATTCTCTCCGGTCCCTTTAAAGGGTTAAAAGAGTATCCTCTCTATATTGTTGAACCCGATATCCAACAGTTTAAACTCTTTTTAACCATCTACGATGTGCGTGACCTACTCATGGCAGATCGGGTTGTCTTCTTTGTTGGCAACCATATCTTAGAGAAAATGGATCGCTTTTTTGATGTCTGGGATCGACGTCTGCCGCAATTTTTCTATATCCACCAGGATAGCCATCAAATCCACCAACAGATCATTCACCTCCTGAATAAGAAGGTAGACCAACAGGGCCAAATCACCAAAAACTATCTCCAACAACTAGACCAATTTTATCAGAGTGAAAAGAACAATCGAGAACGCATCGCACGATTTCTTGCCAAAAAACCCGAACCCCCGCTAAAGATTTTAGTATTTACTTCAATCTATACCTCTTTTCTCCAATACTGTTCCGCCGATCTACTGGATGGTTTTAAAGATTTAGGCTGCGAAACCTACCTGATGATGGAGAATGATAACAGAGCGCTCTTCTCCGGCAACACATTGATTCAAGATCTCTATCATTTTAAACCCGATATGGTGATCATGCTGGATCATTTTCGTTGGGAATTTCCCAACCTGCCCCATCAGATTCCCCATATCACCTGGATTCAGGATCTCCTACCAAACATTGTTGTAGAGAAAGAGGGACAACACCTCACTAAAAACGATTATATCTTCAGCTTCTCCCAAAAGTGGATACGTCAACGCGACCATATTTTTCATCTGCCCATCTATAAAGATAAAACCATCCACTTTCTTCCTATCGGTCTAAATACAAAAGTTTACCACCCCTTAAAAACAGTTCAGAAAGATATTGACCTCCTCTACGTCTCCCACCTCATTACCGATGATCTCACCTTCAACCCCATTCGCAAAGGCGAACTCCCCTCAGCAGGCCTGATTACCGAAGAAGAAGCCATTGAAGCAGGCGATTTTTCCCCTGAAGAGATCACCAGAATCTATACCCATGCCATCGAAGTCCTGGACCAGTTAGACTATCTTCATATTCATAATACCATCGCCAATACGCCAGAGAATAAAACCGCCTTCGCTAAACAGATCCTCAAAAAGGCAGGGGTTAAGATCTCAACCGCTGGTATCCGTCTCTTCTCAGCCCCCATCGCCACCCGTTTAACCTGGGATAATACGCTGGCACTCAAAGCAGGCCTCATGCGCTACTTAAAGCGTCACGGCATCCAGATCCACTTAAGAGGGGCGAACTGGGAACAGTTTCCAGAGCTTGCATCATCCGCTCATGGTCCTGTTAAGAGCGGTGCTCCGCTCAATGAACTCACCAACAGAGCAAAAATTGCCATACATAACTCCGGCACCTCATTTCATATGCGCGCTTTAGAGATTCTAGGCTCTGGCACATTTCTTCTCGCCCGCCGCCCGCTCAAAAAAACCGACAATACCCGTTTGAGTGATTTCTTTGAGGAGGGTAAAGATTTTGTCATGTTTGATGATGAAAAAGAGCTACTCCAAAAAGTAAACTACTATCTCAAACATGAAGAGGAACGAGAAACCATCGCCAGACAAGGTCATGAAACTGCGGTCAACCACTTCAGCTATAAACAGATCGCCCAACGCATTCTCGATACCGTGCGAGAGGACCTCTCAAAAACTAACGCTCTGGAGTCAACGCACTCTTAAAGCCAAAACGCTTGAAGAGATTTTTAACAAACAAAAGTAACAAACGAAAGTTCTCACACAAAAGAGAGCGACAGATAGTGCGTTAACGTATCCGCCAGCATCTGCTCCTCCTCCTCTGAACGGTGGCTGGGAATCTGGAAATCACGCACGGGATTCTCAATAAAATCCTGCCAGAAATCTCGCTTAAACACACCACGCTTCAATAGATCTTGATAGTATGCTGTCTCAGAGAGTGGCGTTAGAACGTTAAAAAAAGGTAATTTTATTCCCAGGCCACGAATCAGATCCGGCAATCGCTGGCGATAGAGATCCGTCTCTCCTGGCGCACCCAGAATAAAATAAGCCAATAACATGAGATTATAACGATCACAGAGCTTACAAAAACGCACAACATCCTTATAGCGCTGGGCTTTACGAAAATAGTGTAATACCCGATCATCCAGATGCTCAATGCCCACATGAAACCGCTGACAACCCGCATCGGTAAGTGCCTTGATCACCGTTTCACGCCCTTCAACCGCGCCGCGCGCACTCCAGTCGATCTTTAATTCAGCATTTTGTAAAAGCTGAGAAAATTGAATCACCCGCCTTTTCTCAATATTAAACGTATCATCTAAAATATGAATCGAAGAAGCGCCTAAATTTTTGAGAACCTTAAACTCCTTTAAAATGGTCTCCGGTGATTTTGCGTTATAGTTTTTTTGTTGCACATCACAATAGATACACTTTAGCGGGCACCCCTTGGAACTGAACATCGGCAGACGCAACCGTCCGGCATCAAAGAGCAGATTTTTACGCTTATCCACCTGAATTGAATACGCCGCCAGATCAATTCTCTGTCGATCTGGAAAGGGAATCTTATTCAGATCCACAGGATCCCCTGCAAAAACGCCCGAAGGCATTCCTCTTTGTAACCACAAAGGAAACGTCGCCTCAGCATCCCCTTTAAAAACCGCATCCGCCCCCTGCTTAAGAACCGTCTCTGCATGATAAGTCGCATGCGGTCCACCCACCACTTTGATCGGCACCGATGTACGCGTTAAAATCTCCCGCATCGCCCAGGCGCGATAAGTCACCACGGAGAGCCCAAGAATATCCGGCTGCAATGTTTCAATCTGTTCTAAAAGCTGCTCAACAGTTAAGCAGAAGCTTGAGGCATCAATAATGATCACCTCATAATGATCCGGAATATTGGCCGCAATACTCAAAAGCCCCAAAGGGGTATATTTAACCGTTTTGGGTTTATACACCTTTGGGGTCACACGATCAACGACCTGCCCCTCTAAAGGACAGGTCGCCAAGACAATCTTACTCTTTTTTCTATTCATAATCTGATATTTACGAAGCAATTAAGACTACATTTTAAACTGTCTTAACAACTCATCCAGATCAGCACTCACCACATCAAGATCTTCTGCCCGCGATTTAACCGTTGAACTCATCTGCTCCATCTCTTCGATATCGCGCTGCATATGCTGTGCGGCATCAGCAATATCCTGAGAGGTTTGTGCCACATCGGTCACCCGACCCGTAATGGCCACATTATCCTCGGAGGCGGAGATCACACTCTTGGCCATCTCATCAATACCGGTCGATGCATCGCTGACATTCCGCGTCACCTCTGCAATACCACCAGAAATCTCACTCACGCTTCGCGTTACCTCAGCAATCCCTTCAGAAGATTCACTCACCCGCCGGCTCACCTCTTCGGTCTCCTGAGAAACGCCACCCATCGATTCAGAAATATTCGAGATCGCCGCACTCTGATCATCCACCGAGTGCGCAATATCACTATTCGCCTCTTCAATGCGATGAATACTGTCAGAAACCTGATTTGAAGTGTCGATTACTTCACTGGTATTTCCTTGGATCTCGTCAATTTTCTCTGAGATCATGTGGGTCGCTTCACTGGTTTGCCGTGCCAGATCTTTCACCTCATTGGCCACCACAGCAAATCCCTTACCCGCCTCACCGGCACCAGCGGCCTCAATCGAGGCATTGAGCGCCAACATATTGGTCTGCTCAGCAATGTTATTGATCACCTCCACCACATCACCAATCTCTTGTGCCGAAGAAGAGAGCTTAGACATCACCTCAGAAGCGCCCTGAGCCTGTTGATTGGCCTGTTCTGACTCCTCCTTCGCTGAAGCACACTGCTGACGCACCCCTCCCAGAGAGCTATGCAACTCCTGTACTGAAGAGGCTACCGTACCAATGTTACCACTGGTCCGTTCTGCGGCATCCCGCACCAGGGTCATACTGGTACTTGCCTGCTCAGAAGCCGCTGCCACCGTATTCAGATTAATACTCGCCTCTTCCGCCGCCGCCGAGATGGTCACCATATTATGGCTGGCCTGTTCTGCGGTTGTGCTGATGCGATCCATATTCTGACTGGCCTGCTGCACAGACGCTGTAATTGCCTGCATATCATCCCGCATACTGCCGGTGTTCGCCACAGTTCGCTCCACCTTTTGTGTTGCCGAACGCGTACCTTTAGCCATACGCCCCGCCACATCATTGAGTTCACTTGAGGCACGTTTCATCCGGGTTGCATTGCCAGCAATACGCGAGAGCATATCCTTCAAACTACCCACCATCTCCCGCATCGCCCGAAAGGTCTGGCCAAACTCATCACGTGCATAGCCGCCAGGCACATTCACATCCAGGTTTTTGCGCGCAATCTGGGATAGAATCCTTTGCACAACATGAACCGGTTTGATCGCCCATTTTTGAATCAACCAGAAAACGACCACACCAATCACGACGATTAAAACAGCCACCACGCCCAGAAATTCCAGCATTGCGCTTTTGATACTCGCCTGCATCGGCTCTAAAGAGGCAATAATTTCAAAACCACCGCGCTGATCTCCCTTATGCCACCCCTCCATGGGAATACCTAAGGGATCTTTACCACCACCTTTTGGGTAATCCTCCACGGTGCCATGACACACCATGCACGATTGCGTCAATATAATTGGGCGCATATAGCGCAACGCATTAATCTGCTCATCAAGCAACCAATACTCTTTCATCCCCTCACGCGCCATCTTCATGAGCATCGTTCGCTCAATGGCATTCGCTTCATTATCCGGATTTCTTGCACCAATCCGGGTCACACGAAACTGATGTTTCGCCTCTTCCGCCTTCTGCTGACCAATACTCCAACCCGCCACAATAGGAATGGTCTGATAAAAACGAGTTCCCCTGGCCACGCGAATGATATCCTGTGTTGAGGACGCTCCACTCTGCTTGATCTGCTCTTGCGCCTCTTTTAACAGTGCACGGTCAAAAGAGTCTGCATTACCCAGACGGGCAATATAACTGCGAGAGCTTTCCGCCTGAATGGTGATGGAACGCGCATGCTCAATAATGCCAGCAATGGCATCGGCTTCAATGCGATGCTTAACCACCACAAATATCGTTCCAAATCCCAGCAAAACAATTAGAATCACCGTCAAAATAATTTTATAACCAAAATTATTGCGGATCATATCAAGAGGGTTCATTTTTTTGTTACTCAATAGTGGTATATAACGGAGGGAAGTTGACGCAGAACGACGCAGAACCTAAAGACAAGATGCCTCTACGTCTCGCTTACAATGAACATAATAACATAATAACATAAAAAGCAAGATCCAAACCATTATAATAAAAGGAAAGATCAAAACCATTATAATAAAAGGAAAGATCAAAACCATTATAATAAAAGCAAGATCCAAACCATTATAGAGGACTACCGCAACCCACGTCCACCATCAACCATCAAAACCTCCCCCGTCACAAAACGCGCTTCCAACAGATAACGTATCGCCTGCAATACCGCTTCCGGTTCCGCATGAAGCCTCAACGGCGTATTCTCTAACATCTTCGCAAATCCCACTCGCTCACCACGCTCCTCAGGCGGCAAAACAGCCCCCGGCGCCACCCCATTGACACGAATACGCGGCGCCAAATCCCGCGCCAGGCCCTTAGTCGCCGCCACCAACCCCGCTTTGGAAGCACAATAAGCACTATAGCCCGCCAAAGGCCGCTCTGCCCACAGATCACAAAGATTAATAATCTGTCCACCATCCCGCATAAACCCTGCCACCTCCAAGGAGAGCACCATCGGCACAACCAGATTCAACTGAATCAATTCAGCCATTCGCTGATATTCCATAGACCCCGCCTCTTTCACAGGCGTTGGATAAAATTGTGCTGCATTATTAACCAATAGATCGATTCTCCCCAGATCCTTTTCCACCTGAGAAAGAAGATCAATACAGCGCCTGTGCTCCGTAAGATCCGCCTGAAACAACGCAACCGAAAAACCTTTCTCCACCAACACGGTCTGCAAATTCTCAGCCTGTAACTTAGATTGGTGATAAACCACCGCCACCGTAAAACCTAAACGGGCCAGATCCTCAACAATCAGCGCTCCTAAACGCTGCGCGCCCCCCGTCACCACCGCCACACCGGAAAACGAACGGACTGAATCTAAACATGTCGGAGGATTGGCAGCAAAAGGGATTTTTTGTGCTTGGGAGAGGGGCGGTGTCGATTGCAGAAGATCATCAGGAATATGGAAACGGTCCACACGCTGCTGCCGTGTAAGAAGGCCACGCCAGGGCGGTGCAGGATCAGGACGTCCCGCACGACGCTCACGCCAACGGTAAATAAACCAGAGAGGAAAGAGAACAATAGAGAAGGGAATACAGAGTGTGGCAATCATTGAGAATTTCAAGCCACGCCACACCCTGATTAAAAATGAATCTTCATCGTCCATAATGAGATAAAAAGCTCCATAAATAATATCACAACACAAACAAATCAGGCACGAGGATGGTACTTCTGATGCACCTGCTTTAAACGCGCATTTGCCACATGGGTATAGATCTCTGTCGTTGAGATATCCGCATGCCCTAACATCATCTGTACAGCACGAAGATCGGCACCATGATTTAAGAGATGCGAAGCAAAGGAGTGGCGTAGTTTATGGGGAGAGAGCGCTTTGGTAATTCCCGCCTCCAGCGCATAACGTTTTATTCTATACCAGAAATTCTGCCGCGTCATCGCCGCACCCCGATTGGAGAGAAAAAGCGCCTGCTCTTTACGGTTTTTAATAAAATCATGCCGGCCCCGCTTAAGGTAGTAGACAATCTGCTGTAAAGCCTCCGCACCCACCGGCACCAGACGCTCCTTATCCCCCTTACCGATCACCCGCACAAACCCCATCTCCTGATTAAGTGAATCCAACCTTAAAGAGACCAGTTCTGAAACCCTTAAACCCGTCGCATAGAGCAACTCTAACATCGCCATATCCCGAATCCCCTGAGCCGTGGATAGATCTGGGGCGGCCAACAGAGACTCCACCTCCATCTCATTTAAAACCGCCGGAAGCGCACGACCTGTTTTAGGGCGCTCTAAAAAACGGCTCGGATCATCCTCCCTTGCCTTAGCTAAAGTGAGATAGCGAAAGAAACGACGGATTGAAGAGAGTTTTCTCGCCACAGTGGTCGCCGCCATATCACGTGCGGAGAGCTTCTGCATAAATTGATGCAAAGCATCTTTTCCCACCGTAAGCAGCGTCACCCCCTCCGTCTCCAGATCGGCTTTCAAACCCTCTAGATCGGTTCGATACGCCACCAACGTATTCTCTGAAAGCCCATGCTCCACCAGAAGATCATCGAGAAAACGCCTCAACCAATAGTGATCACTCCGTATCGCCACCATATCCATATCCTCTTTAAGAACGTCGCTCGGTGGCAGGCAACGCCCACCCCTGTCTCTTTAAACGCTCCTCTACAGAACGCAACGGCGTCGAAGCATAGACCACCTTCTCCGCCTCACAGAGAATGGCGCCCCCTAAAAAAGGGAACCAACGATTTCCTGCCTTCTCCCAAGCCCTGGCTGTTTTTAACAGACGGCCATTCTCCCAAGGCGGCATATAGAGTGCAAAACGCGCCTGACAAGGAATAAACAGCGCCTCCTCCAACAGTTGCCGCAACTGACGCGGCGAAAATGGCCTACCCCAACCAAACGGCGTAATATCACGCCTCGCCCACACTCCACCACGATTAGGCACCATCACACAGAGTCGCCCTCCCGGTTTTAAGATGCGCCAAGTCTCCCTTAAGGCTGCGGTAGGTGATTCGGTCCCCTCAAGAAGATGGGTCATGATCACACGATCAAAACTGTTATTCGGACAGGGTAAAGCATCCGGGCGCGTCAATGCGATCCGGTTTTTTCCTCCCGGAGGCCAGTGCGCTACCCCCATCTCCGCTGGAGACATCCCTAATAATCCATCAGTCCAACCATCCACACGCTCAAGGTAGGGTTGCGTAAAACCAAAACCAAAGGTCTTCTCCACCCGATGTGACTTCAGCCAACGCTCCATCACATCACCAACCAACTGGACCGTTATTCTACCTAACCGTGTGGCATACCAACTTTGCAATTGAATCGCTTCCAGATTCATGGTAATATCCTAAAACGTTGTAACGTTGTTTAATATCTAAAAAATACTTTAAAGAGTGCCAATGATGTCCCTCCCCCATCTCTCCGTCACCGCGATTCCCGCCCGTCAAGATAACTACATCTGGGTATTTCCCACCGGCATCGATACCGTGGCCGCCGTCGATCCAGGCGAGGCTAAGCCACTGCTCACCTATCTGAAGAACGAAAAAAAAA
>JBQGBW010000129.1:0-10722 GCA_052043475.1 Magnetococcales bacterium HHB-1 | reverse complement strand
CCTTTTACGATTTCGTGGTTTTGGCATAATCAAAAAGCCTGTTGTATGGAAAACAGCGATTCTCTTTATTATTTTACTGATTCCTCTGATCATCATCACGCTTAAATTTGGCCAAAAAAACCTTTCCTCAACCGTTGGAGAGCGCCCCTGGGACGCCTCGCTCTTTTCACTGGAAGCCTGGATTTACTATTTCCGCCAACTCCCGCATCAATTGGGTAAGATACACCTCTGGCCCATTATCGGGGGCATCTTAGGCATGCTCATTTTCCCCTCCTGGCGCCTTCCCAAACAAGACCGGCAATTCTTTTTAATCTGGTTTATTTGTGGCTATCTTTTTTTTACCCTGATCTCATTACGCGAACCGCGCCATAACCTGGCCATTCTATTTCCTCTATCGATTTTTGCCGCGCTCTTTTTTCAACGAACCATCCAGATGATCTCAAAGCGAAAAGAGATCTGGGGAATCATTCTTGCATTACTCCTCGCTCTATGGTGCGCAAAAGAGAACTATTTTAACCGCTATGTCCCTTCAGTTAAGGGATACAATCAAGCCGCTCAACAGATTGCAAAAGTCGCTGAAAAAAACAGTATGGTGCTCTTTTCCGGCAATCGCGATGGCTCTTTTATTTTTAATATGCGCGTCAATACCCCTCGAAGAGATCTCCATATTGTACGCTCCGATAAACTTTTCCTGCGTATCGCCATTGAACGGGAACGCGGATTCCAGGATCGAGGCTACTCCAAACAAAAAATCCTCGACCTTCTCAACAAATATGGCATACGCTATGTCGTGGCTCAAAAAGATTTCTGGATCGATACCCCCTCCATGGCGACACTCCAGAATCTACTGCAAGATAATACCCATTTTGAAAAAATAACCGAAATTCCCGTTCAAGCCAACTACGCCTTTGCACGCGACAAAATGTTATGGATCTATCGCAACCGCCACAATCCCCTACCCCCAGAATCGATTGCAATCGATATGGTTGGTATCAACCGCTCGTTTAAAAGAAAAATGAGCCATCAATAAACTGAAGGATCGATTATGCCAGATCATATGACAACCACAACGCAGCAGCAGGCCGCATTGCCCGCCGAACTCTCCTTAATCATTCCTTCTTTTAATGAGGCCGATAATGTTGAAGAACTCATTCAGCGTGTTGCTGAAACATTAAAAGATTACGCCTGGGAGATCATCTATGTCGATGATCACTCCCCGGACAAAACGGCTGAAAAAGTGCGCAAAATTGGTCAAAAAGATCCCCGCATCCGCTGTATTCACCGTATTGGCCGACGCGGCTTATCTTCCGCCTGTGTCGAAGGCATGCTCTCCTCCTCAGCCCCCTATGTTGCGGTGATGGATGCCGATCTTCAGCATGATGAACGTATTTTACCGCAGATGCTTGAAATCCTGAAAAAAGATCAAGCGGATATTGTGATCGGTACACGCTACGCCAAAGGAGGAAGTGTCGGAGAGTGGGCACAATCACGCATCAATATCAGCCGTTATGCCACCAAATTAAGCCAAAAGGTTCTCAAAGTGGATGTCTCTGATCCCATGAGCGGCTTTTTTATGATGCGCCACCAAGCTATGCGCCGCTGTGTAGAGAATGGTGTATCCGCTTTAGGCTTTAAAATTTTACTGGATCTTCTCGCCTCCTCACCAGAACCTCTGCGCGTTGAAGAGGTCCCCTTTGTTTTTCGTACCCGCCATGCAGGAGAGAGTAAACTGGATACCACTGTGGCATGGGAGTATTTTCTTCTGCTCTTAGATAAGTGGATCGGTCACATTGTCCCCGTCCGATTTATCACCTTCTCACTGATCGGTGGTTTTGGCGCACTCGTACACCTCCTCACCTTATGGTTTGGGCATTATCTTTTAGAACACACCTTTTTCATCAGCAATATCATCGCAACCCTGGTCGCCATGACCAGCAATTTTCTGCTCAATAACCTTTTAACCTATCGCGATGTCAGGCTCCATGGTTGGTCTCTCCTCAAAGGATGGATCTCCTTTGTACTCTCCTGCTCCATCGGTGCCATTGCCAATGTCGGAATCGCAAACTATCTCTTTAACAGTGAATTCTTCTGGGTCAGTGCAGCCATTGCCGGCATCCTTGTCGGTGCGGTCTGGAACTATGCCGTCACAGCGGTATATACCTGGAAAAGATAGATCATAGATAAAGGGCGTCTGGATTAAAGACTTCCACGAGTTAACCGATTAATCAAGACGCTCCACAACCCCTTTTATCCCAGACAAAGGCCATCTTTTCATCTTAATCCATCCATACATTAGAAACGCTCTAGATCGAGATAAGACTTTTTTAAACATAGCCACCTAAAAAGAAATAGGATAAATTGCCTAAGAGTATTTTTCTCCCGACCCTTTTTAAAATGTCTTCACAAAATAGAAAGCGCACACACGTGCTTTTAAAGATAAATTCACCACTAACTCTATGAAAGTCTGTCTCATTAATCCCCCCTGGTACACCAAATCCGGCAATATCTGGAGCCAAATTCGCAGCACCATGCCTCCCTTAGGATTGCTCTATATCGCAGCAATCATTGAACAAGACCATGAAGTGGAAGTCATCGACTTTCAAGCATTGATGATCGATTGGGAGGAGACAAAAAAGAGAATAGAGTCAACAGCATTTGACATTTATGGTATCACCGCCTCCACCCCCACAATCAACTATGCATTTAAACTGGCCGATGTCATCAAAACATGTCATCCAAAAAGCAAAGTGGTTTTGGGCGGCGTGCACCCCACTTCACTCCCAGAAGAGTCACTCAGCCACCAAAGTATCGATTATGTGATCCGTGGGGAAGGCGAAGAGAACTTCCCTAAACTTCTTGCCGGAGAAGCTTTAGAGAATATCCAAGGGCTCTCCTACCGCCACACCGATGGCTCAATCAAACACAACTATCCCGATGGCATCTATCATAACCTGGATAACCTGCCCTACCCCGCCTACCATAAAGTTGATCTCACCCAATATAAACCCGCTATAGGGGCTTTTAAACGACTGCCTGGCATCAATATGACCGCAACACGCGGCTGCCCGGCAAAATGCACCTTTTGTAACTCCGCTGAAATTAAACTGCGCAAAAGATCCGCTGAGCATATCTTTCGTGAGATGAGAATGCTCTCAGAAAAATATGGTATCCGTGAAATCTCCTTTTATGATGATACCTTCACCGTTTTTCCCTCAAATATTATCAGACTCTGTAATCTACTCATTGAACATCAGGTGGATCTCACCTGGAGCTGCTTTGCACGCGTCGATTATGTCAACCATGAACTGCTCTCTCATATGAAACGGGCCGGATGCCATCAGGTGATGTATGGTATCGAGAGCTCCAGCCCGGAAATTCTTAGAAATATCAAAAAAACCACCTCAAAATCCTATCATAGAAAAGCCATCGACGCCTTAAAGATGACCCATGAGGTGGGCATCACCTCCCGCTGCACCTTCATGTTTGGTAATCCAGGAGAGACCGAAGAGAGCATCGATGAAACCATCGAGTACGCTAAACAGCTCGATCCAGATATCGCTCTGTTTAATATCACAACCCCCTACCCAGGCACAGAGATGTTCTCCTGGGCAAAAGAGAAAGGCTATCTGCTCACAGAGAACTGGGACGAATACGACCTTCACGATCCTGTGATGAAACTACCAACCATCTCCCCAGAGGTTATCCAGAAAAAGTATCGCGAGGCATTTATTAAATTCTACTTTCGCCCCAGCAAAGTGTTTAAATGGCTCCGTAAACAGAAATCACTCGCTGATTTCTCAATATTTCTCCAAGGCAGTAGAGCACTGTTGAGTTTTATCAAACGGTGATATTAATAAAGATCTGTGATGATTAACCCTTTTTTATATGCGATCCTACCCCTACCGTTAAAGCTTAAGACAAGCCTGCGCTAAGATCGCCTTTGCCTTCTAATGTGCTCAAATAGGCTGGTGGATTCCCCCTCCCTTAATCTGATCGATCTTTTTGATTGTCAGAAGAGGTGTTATTCTCCTCTAACTCCTCCAGAGGATCATGCACCTGTTGACAGAGAACCTTGATCTCCTGCTGAAGATCTTTCAGATGATCATCCATTTGCCGGCGCCAACCCTTAAAAAAGATCTCCTCTGAGGCCGAGAGTAAATTTTGTGCCCGCGCCATCTGCCAGGTCTGGTACGCACCCACTGCATGATGTTGACACACTTCACTCTTCTCCTTAAAGAACGCAATAAACGCTCCATAACTCATGGTAATCTCTTCAATCGCTTTGATCAAAACAGTGAATTCATCACGATCTTTAAAGATCTCATCCTGACGCTTATCATCCTGCACAAACAGACCTAAAAGACGCATCACCGCATCCATGCTGCGACTCAGTTTCTGAGTTAATCGATACGCCATCCATCCACCAATAATGATCGCTAACAAGCCGATCGTTAAAGCCAAGTGCGCACTTTTTCTGGTCTCTAAGTGGGTCTCATCCAATGCGGCGAGCATCATCGCTTCGGCTTCATTTAACTGGCTCTGGATATTTGTTGTAATCTGTTTCTCAGCACGTGCCATATTTTCAACTTTCGCCTTAATCTGTTGATCTTGATCAACTAAACGCTGAAAATCATTGAGATACTGTTTTAAGAGCGTCTGTAACTGTTTTTTCTCCACCTCTAACACAGAAGACGCAGAGACCTTTTCAGAGAGTGCCTTAATCTCTCGCTGTACCATCGTTACATACTTTTGATCCCCCCTTAAGAGATAATCTTTCTCTCGCCGCCGGATCGATAAAATATCTGCCGCCATATCAGAGATGGTATGCTGATGTAGAATATCTTCAATCTTATGCGCAATTTCACGATAAGGCCCTTTTCCCTCATGAATGGGCGCCCCAACAGAGACCTGTTGAGCATAGATCTGAATCTCTTTTTTATAACGGATACTCAACTGCTCAAGCTGTTTCTTCTCCTCAACCGCAAACGAGGAATCTTTCACAATGCTTTGAAACCGATTAAGAAGATCATTGATCATTTTTAAATATTGTGCATTACGGCGCAGTGCGAGATCTTTTTCACGTCGCCGAATCTCTAACAACAGAAGACGCAGTTGATCCACATCAAAGTGCTTTGCATAATCCTCCAGGGTATGGGCGGCACGTCGAAATTTTCCCTGTAATCCTTGATTATGATCGAGCCCTTTGATCTTCCATGCCACGACCACCGCCGCAAAAGCATCGCTATACTCCTGCACCCCCTGATCAATCAGAAGAAGACTCGCATGACGCTCCCACACCTCCGGCGTCGTGGCCGGTTGAATGGAGTGGGATCTATACGCTCCCGAATAGGGCTTGTTTACCTCACGATCGGTCAGTTGAAAAATCTCCTCAACCGACTGCTCCACCCTTTTCACCGCCGCAAGATCACGTGTCAACTGAAACTGACTCTCTGCACGGCGCGCCTCTGCCAGATAGCGCAACATCACTTCAGCCTGGGACTTGTATTGCACTGATCTCTTCTGTAGTTCATCATAATTCTCCATCGCAGTCTGTAATGTCATCGCATACTGACCAACAACACCGATCAAGAACGCGAGCATCACACCAAAAACCAAACCAATTTTAATCCGCCATGATAAGGTATCCCAGATAAACACAGCAAAAAACTCCTTAATCCTTATTCGCCGGTCTCAATTTTAAAAATCTTGGCGATTTTTTATCTGAACACAGCAACGACTGCGACGCATGTAAAAAATGTAGCAGAAATGTAACAAAAATAGAAGGGACAGCCGTATGACAAGCATTACTCCTTTTTAAGATCTTTAAGGCTGGATTGAAATCAGAAAAGCACAAAAAGCCCATGTTTCACGCCAATATCCGTACGATATTTGCCACGCTTCCTTGCTTCATGCTATAACCATGAGCATCGTTCTTTTTTCACCAAAACGACGCTTATCTCCCTACAGATTAAGTGATCGTTCCCCATAGATAGAGATTACCATGTTTGGATCTATTGTCCGGAAATTTTTCGGCACCCGGAATGAACGTTATCTGCGCACACTCCAGCCCATTGTGGATCAGATTAATGCGTTGGAGAAAGAGATTCAGCCCTTAAGCGATGACGAACTTCGACAGAAAACCACCCACTTTAAGACCCGCTTAGATCAAGGTGAAACACTCGATGACATTCTGCCCGAAGCGTTTGCCACGGTACGCGAGGCGAGCATCCGAACAACCGGTATGCGCCACTTCGACTCGCAACTCATCGGTGGCATTGTACTCCATCAGGGCAAAATCTCGGAAATGAAAACCGGGGAAGGAAAAACCCTGGTAGCCACACTTCCCCTCTATCTGCGTGCGCTTACCCGGCGCGGTGCGCATCTGGTGACTGTGAACGACTATCTCGCCACCCGGGATGCCAACTGGATGGGAGAGATCTACCGCTTTTTAGGTATGAGCATCGGTATCATTGTCCATGGTCAGGATGATGTCGAACGCAAAGCCCAATATGATGCCGATATTACCTACGGCACCAACAACGAATTTGGCTTTGATTTTCTACGCGACAATATGAAATTTGTCCGCGAAGAGATGTGCCAGCGCGATTTTCACTTTGCCATTGTCGATGAAGTGGACTCCATTCTGATTGATGAAGCAAGAACGCCACTGATTATCTCCGGCCCCACCGAGGATAGCACCGATAAATACTATCAGGCCAACCGACTTATCCCTAGGCTGGAGCAGGAGAAACACTACACCATTGATGAAAAGTCCCGCGCGGTCAGCTTCACCGAAGAGGGCAATGAACAGGTTGAATCCCTGCTCCGGGAACGCGGCTTGCTCCAGGGAGAAAACCTCTACGAACTGGCGAACGTTGAGATTGTCCATCATATCAATCAAGCCCTGCGTGCCCATGCCCTCTTTGAGAACGAACGCGACTATATTATCAAAGAGGGTGAGGTGATCATCATTGATGAGTTCACCGGCCGCATGATGCAAGGACGGCGCTACTCCGATGGTCTTCATCAAGCCTTAGAGGCCAAACATAACCTGATGATTCAAAATGAGTCTCAGACCCTGGCTTCGATCACCTTCCAGAACCTCTTCCGTATGTATGAAACCCTGGCGGGTATGACCGGAACCGCCGACACCGAGGCTTCAGAGTTTCAATCAACCTACAGCCTTGAAGTTGTGATCATCCCCACCAATAAACCGATGATCCGTGAAGATCATGATGATGTGATCTTCAGAACCTACAGAGAGAAACTCGACGCCATTGTTGAAGATATCCAGGATAGCTATCAACGGGGTCAGCCGGTGTTGGTGGGCACGATCTCCATCGAAAAATCAGAGGAACTCTCCCAGCGCCTGCGCAAGAAAAAATTGCCTCATAACGTGCTCAATGCAAAATACCACGAGCGTGAAGCAGAAATTGTCGCTCAAGCCGGTCGCAAGGGCTCGATCACCATTGCGACGAACATGGCAGGACGCGGTACAGATATCCAGCTTGGTGGTAATCTGGAGATGCGACTCGATAAAGAGATTCCTGAGGATCTTGAAGGTGAAGCACGTCAGAAAAAAATTGATGCAATCACACAAGAGTGTACGGCGGAGAAAGAGGAAGTCAAAAAACTGGGTGGGCTCTATATCTTAAGCACCGAACGCCATGAAGCACGGCGTATCGATAATCAGTTGCGGGGACGTTCAGGGCGTCAGGGAGATCCAGGAAGCAGCCGTTTTTATCTCTCCTTAGAAGATGACCTGATGCGGATTTTTGGCTCCGAACGCATGAATAGTATGCTTGAGAAACTGGGGATTGAAGAGGGTGAGGCGATTATTCATCCCTGGATCAATAAAGCGATTGAATCCGCCCAGAAGAAGGTGGAGGGACGCAACTTTGATATTCGTAAAAACCTGCTCAAATTTGATGATGTGATGAATGAGCAGCGCAAAGTGATCTACGATCAACGCCGTGATCTGATGGAAAAAGAGGATGTTTCCGCCATGATCAACGAGATCCGTGAAGATCTCCTCGATATTGCGCTGGATGAGAACATCCCTGAGGATAGCTACCCTGAAAACTGGCAGGTTGATGATTATAAAAAGGCCATCCAGCGCCTCTTTAATATTGAGGTGCCCATTCATGTCTGGCAATCACAGGATGGTATTTTATCCAAAGATGTAAAAGAACGCACACTACAGCAACTCCAGGAGTACCACACGGAACGTGAAACCCGATTTACATCTGAGTTGATGCGCCATCTGGAAAAAGCGATCCTCCTTCAGAATCTTGATAACTTCTGGAAAGAGCATCTGCTCAATATGGATCATCTTAAGGAGGGGATTCATCTTCGCGGCTATGCCCAAAAAGATCCTTTAAACGAATATAAACAGGAAGCCTTTGAACTGTTTGATAACATGATGGTGCGCATTCGTGAAGAGACTATCAAAATTCTTGGTACGCTTGAGGTTGCTGATCCCGAAGAGACCCGCCGCTTAGAGATGGAACAGGCGGCAGCTTTTGATGATCAGAATCTCTCTTTTAATCACCCCTCCGGTGAAAACTGGGCTGGAGAGAGCGCACCTGAGCAGGAAGCACAAAACCATACCCCTTATCGCCGCCCTGAAAAAAAGGTGGGGCGCAATCAACCCTGCCCCTGTGGCAGTGGTAAAAAATATAAACAGTGTTGCGGTAAACTGTAAGAGATTGATTAAAGAGGTAAAGCGGGTGAGGTATTGTAACTATGTTAAAGATGACAACGCTGCAAGGTCTCACCCACTTTCACTGTATTGCTGCACTTTGTGAAGACTCCTGCTGTAGCCAATGGGTGATTCCACTCTCTCAAAAAGATCTTGATCGTTTTAAAAAACATGGCCGTTTTTCTGTCATTGAAAATAACAGGGTCACCCGAAGCGAAATTGAAAAACAGTTCGCCTCCGCGACAACATCAGAAACCAAAAAAGAAGAAGAGCAGTTTATCCGTATCAATGATCAGGGCGCATGTGTTTTTTTAAACCAGGATAAACTGTGTGATCTTCATCGTCAGTGGGGTGATCAGATTCTTCCGCAAACCTGCGCCATGTTTCCCCGCACCCTTAACCGGGTTGGCTTTACTGTCGAACTGATGGGCTCTCTCGCCTGTCCAGAACTGGCCCGCCTTCTCCTGCTTCATCCCGATGCTGTGAATCGGATCACTTTCGAAAAAGAGGATATTCCCCGCACAACCTTTCAAAATGCGGTGGATCTTCACCCGGACAATCCCTATATCTATCATCTTGATGATATACGTGAACTTTTTATCACGCTCTTCCAACCCAAAACCTATCCCTTCGACTCACGACTTGTTTTTGCCAGCTATTTTGCACAACACACCAGCGCTTTTTTTTATCAGAGAATCACCACACCCGTCGTGGAGCGGTTACAAAAAGAGATCCAGCGTATCCAACAAAAAAATGTTCAAGAACCACTCCACCAACGACTGCACACCCTGGAGGTTCCCGGAAATCTCGGTATGCAGATTATCCAGATGGTGCTCACCCATCGCCTACAGAGTCATGATTTCCACCGTTTAGCCCGTGCGGCAGTATCCCAACTGATTCATCGCGAACTCCATGATGATGAAGATGTGATCGAAACTGATGTGAGCGCATTATGGACAAATTATCAGAAGTATAAAACCGCACTGCTCTCCCGCCATGGAGAACGCATTGATCGCTACTTCAGCCATTTTGTCATTCTGCATGTTTTATCAAAATGGTATTTCACCCATCACAATCTTTCCCTCTTTATCCGCGACCTGATTATTCGTACTCTGATTCTGAAATTTCTCTTTTTCTCAATCACCGGCCCACAGATTTTTTCAGACACACCACAATCTCATAAAGCGCAACAGGAGATCCTTGATCAACACGCGGTTTATATTTTTCAAAAGTTTGCCAAAACCGTGGAACACGCCCCTACCCTGTTAGAGAAAATCGCCAAAAAGCTGGATCAACAAGGCATTAATGAGTTGGCACATCTGTTTTTTCTCAGTCGGTTTTAATCCTTGGTAGTCCTATATTGGTAAGGATCGATTGTAGTCATGGATAAACATCCAAATTATACCGATGTGATTTTCAATTTTTTTAGAGAAAGAAAGCGTTTTCCGTGTGAAGCGTCCCAGTCTTTGACGGATTGTATTGTTTAAACGTTCAATCAGGCTGGTTTTCCCGCTGCCTTTTTCGACAACAATAAGGCGTTCTGGTGGAATAATGGCCGCGTAAGAAGGCAAACCATCTGTGTAACAATAAGCTGTATCTCTGTAGACTTGAGGAAGAGAATCCCAAACAGCTTTTGCCCCATCTTCGTCACGCTTGCCAATGTAAGCGCCTATAATGCGGCGACTACATTGATCTATAGCAAGCCAAACCCATTGTTTATTATCCTTATTCTCAACAAATGACCACATTTCATCCAACTCAGCTAAGCAAAATTTTTTTTTAGTCGTTGAGGGCTGTTGCTCTATCGTTTGAGGAACAGATTCTAGTTTTTTGTTAACATACTTCTGAAGCCAACTTTCTGATACACCTACTGCTCTAGCTATGCCAGCTAAAGAGAGCCTTTCAAGCAATAACCTATCTATCAATCCTTTAGTCTTATCAGATATAGGTTGCTTTTCCGGATGTAGGACAAATTGACGGCCACATTCTTTGCATTTGTAATTTTGCTTACCATTATGAAT
>JBQGBW010000128.1:0-10953 GCA_052043475.1 Magnetococcales bacterium HHB-1 | reverse complement strand
CGCCTCTTTTGATACCGGTGTCGTGCGCGATTACAACTATTTCAACTGGCGATATCTTTCCCACCCTTTTTCGGGAGAGTATCTCTTTTTTACTCAGCGCTCCAACGAAGGAAGCCTGATCGGTTTGGGCGTTCTGCAAAAGAAGGGGGAGATCATATCCATCGCTGATCTGATACTTGACCCTGAGGATAAGGGGCTTGCTTTGATCATGTTGAGGAATGCCTGTTTCCTGGGTCGACAGGTGGGTGGAGGGATGATTGTCGCCAAATCAACCCATCCCTCTTTGG
Organism: Magnetococcales bacterium HHB-1; assembly: GCA_052043475.1. Lineage (GTDB taxonomy): Bacteria > Pseudomonadota > Magnetococcia > Magnetococcales > JBQGBW01 > JBQGBW01. The sequence continues at coordinate 10,666 of JBQGBW010000128.1, read as the reverse complement.
AGAGTGAATGGTTGGAATCGGGATTGAAATGCGCAATCAAACCCTACCGGCAGTTTCTGGTTTTTTCAGGAAAGCAGCCTATTTCAACACGAGGAAGCCTCGCTTACGGGGAATACAAGATCTATTAGGGGCTGTTGAATTCGTCTCTTTCAACCCCTAATCGCCTCTACACTCCCTTTCCGGCATTGTTAAACAGGCTAAAAAACAGGGCTGTTGGGAATCTTCGCCAACCCAGGGTTAGAAGCTTGATCTATTTCAAAATGAGACCAATCGAACCCAGGCAAACAGGTCAAAAGATGAAGGGGTTACCATGAAGAAGATAAAGGAAATCGTCAGAAAAATACTGATCCGTAATCCAAGAAAAGCCAATTATAAATTTATCCTGAAGGACTGGTCTCCCCTTTTCGACTTGAAAGCAAGCCAGAAACTTCTTGAAACTAAACGTTTTACTCAGAACATCTCTCCCATTCTCCTGGATGGACCTGAGGCGGATAGGATTTTGATTATATCACCCCATGCCGATGATGATATCTTCGGGGCTGGCGGCACTCTTCTGAAATGCATTGAAAAAGGAGGTCAGGTCAAGACGGTACATTTAACTCGGCTTGACGATCCAGAAAAAGCCGAAGCTGTCGCCAAGGAAGCGCTTGAAGCCAGTTCCCAACTGGGCTCCGATCCCACCTTTTTGAACCTACCCATCCGGTCTATTCCTGTTGAGGGGGAACCCGTTGACAAATTAGCTGGAATTATCGACCAATTCAAACCTCAAGCAATTTTTACCACCTTCCTTTTAGATGACCATGATGATCATCGGCGGGCCAATCATCTTTTAATGAATAGTCTTCTGAGAACATCCTACCAACCCCAGGAAATTTGGTCCTATCAGGTCTATTCCTCGTTACCCGTCAATGTCGTTGTCGATGTGACCTCCCAGATAGATGCCAAAGAGCGGTTGGCCCGTCTTTTTGTTTCGGTTTCCGGGAACCGTGATTGGGCTCACTATATTCTTGGCATGAATGCAATGAACTGTCGATTTATCCCCTCCCGCAATAAAGTATATGGGGAGACCTTTTTCGTCGTTCCGATCAATGAATTTATCGAACTGGCCCAGATATATTTTTCCCATCCGAACAAAATATTATACTATAATAAAAAATACCATCAGTGAAAGACATTTAAAATATCAATACCTTCTCTGGTGGTGCCTCAATTTAGTTGAAAAAGTCTATATTGACCGTCCGAACTCATACCGGTTGATAAAGATTCCAATCACCCCATCATGCATTTCCTCGGTCTTTGAAAAGCAAATTGTTCTTCGGGCCAGCCGCTTGATTCTCGTGCGGAAGGTCAGGTGTTTTCTTTCAATCTTCCATGTGTTTTCCTTTCCGATGACGTGCTCATCAGGATGCAAAGTACGCCAATATGCTCCCCAATCATCAGTGAAGAATCGTTGAATTCCAAATGGTTCCAACAGGGCCTTCAATTCCTGGAATGCCCAGTCTTTTCTTGGAGCAAAAACGTATGCCAGAACAGCACCAGAGCCCCGATCAATGGCATGCCATAACCAGCGTTGGTTCTCCTTATTTCTCACGAAGCTCCACATCTCATCCGCTTCCGCATCATCAATACGAACCAAAGAAACTTCCGTTTTTTCAGCATCCAAGCTCTTCAGGAGAGGTTCATTAATGGGGATCACTGTTGCGGCTTTTTTTGAGCACAGCCATAACAGTATTTTGACTGATTTTGAGAACCCGAGAAGTATCCCGAATTCCACTGCCATTCATCGCCATCTCCACAATTTGTTCGCGTACTTCCGGCAATCTGCCACGGTGTTGATAGGTGTCAAGAAAGGTCTTCCGAGTGCATTGAGGATTGTTACATCGATAGCGTTGACTGCCATTTGGTTGCTTACCGAAACGAACAACATCAAGTCCATCACATGAGGGGCAACGAACATCTATGACAGCCATTCTGCTCTCCAGGGAATTGGATTGAAAAGGATATCATAGATTATACTTGATCAACTCTTTTGAGGCATTACCCTGATTTCAATATAAAACTGAGAGGTTTTGTGGCATAATGGATTGCAAGGAATCGTTATGCTTTCAGCTATTTCCTTGCAAAAGATGAAGCCAAAAAAGTCAGAAATTGATCCTCAGGGCAACTTATTTACCGTTCGTCTTGAAATGATCTGTGATTCTAATCATGAATTAATGCGATTGGCGAGGCGTGTCGACTGGGAGGGGTTAGAAAGTCGCTTCACCCCGCTGTACGCCAATACGATTTAAAACAAATTGATTTTTTTAGGAGGCCCAAAACAGGAAAAATGGGGAATTTCTTGTATCATCCAAAAGCGCTGATCTGGCCTTTCGAGAAATCAGGTCAATATTTGGGAAATCCTTACACCCCATCTCCATTTTTATGAATAAACCCAGCATGAGCGAATGCCGGATAGAACAACATCACCTCCTGATTCTCCTTCCCTCCTTCAAAATCGACTCCAAACGCCAATTCACCCCACTCTCAGGCCAATCTACAGTTCCCTCCGTCGGATGCAAACCAAAATCCCGGCTGTGATAATCATAATACTGATAACTCAATCCCTTCTCATCCAACAACTTGATCACATCCTCAACCCAACGTTCCCCATTCCTCCCCTTACGAAAAGCCATCCGGGATAAACCAAACTCGCCTACATTCAACGGAACATTCTCATCCCTCCCAAACCTCAAAAAACGCTCCAACCTTTTCCGCAAAATCCCCTTATCAATCGGAATCCGCTTCATCCCCTTCGGCAACGAAACCTTCTCAACCCCCAAAGAACAACTTCCCCCACTCACATTCTGACCTCGCATCCATCCCCCCAACCGATATTCATAACCCGGCCTCAAGGAGAACATCAAACGATCATTACTTAAAGCCACTTTTCCCTGAACCGACCCAACTTCCAACGATGCTCCCCCCAAATGTCCCAATTCCCCTTCCCCAACAACCGATCTCCCTTCAGACCCGGCACGCCAATATTTCACCTGCTGACGATAGGGGTTTGTGGGATAAGGCTCTTTATCCGATACTTGCCAAAGCTCATCCTTTGAAACAATATCAACCGATAACAGTGTCTTCCATTCCCCATGAAATCCAAAGCGCTCATCCACCCGAAAATCATCCAACCAAATCCTTCCCGGCTCATCTCTGCAAATCAACTGAGGATAAGCAGCAATACTTCTTACATCCTCCGAACGAAATGCCTGACCCTCATACCAATGCCAATCCGTTGTCCCGCCTTTAATCGGTTTCCCTTCAATAATTCCTCCCCATTTTCGTTCCTCAGGAATATAGGCATAATCGGTATGATCATATCCCCCCCCATCACCCCTCCCCGATTGAGGAACATATTGATGGGTAAATTGATCCGGGAAATAAAAATGAAACTCATAAATCAAACGATCATCCCCTTCAACAACAAAATCGGGTTTGAAACTCCCCAAAGGATATTCAACAATAATCAAATGATGCTCATCCCCCTTCCGAATCGCCTCAATTAAACGCCAGGAGATAAACTTCCAGCGCTTTCCCACCTCCCCCCTCGGTTTATTCAACAGATTCCAGGCGGCAATAACCGGTTCATTCCAATACCGCCTGGCCAACTCTCCCCAGGTCTCTGCCAAACCATCCAACCAGGAGTCGGGATCTGACCAAAACTTTTCCCCCCCCAAAGGAACATGCATGTTAATAATCAGCTTGATTCCCGCCTTCCTGGCCCAACGAATATTGGTATCCAACCAAGCAAACCCCTTCAAAGCACGCCATCCCAACTGCGGATTATCCACAAACAACGCCTGATGGACATTAAAGCGGATCACATTGAAACCCATATCCCGAATCCGCTCAAAATCCCGTTGACGATGATGACGACCACCAACAATTTTTCTCGGATCCGAAACCCAATGCAGATTGCTGAAATTGATCCCCTTCAAACGAACCGTTCGATTCAAATCCCCATAAACCAACCGATCCCCTTCCCTTCTGATATAACTGCCAATATAGGAATCCCCCTCCCAGGACCCCCAAACCACATCAATCCAAAAAAGTTGAATAAAAATCAAAGACAACCGTAAAACTCCCATCGCTCCCCCAATCACCATCCCTAACGCACCCCTTTGCCGTTAAAAAATTCCTTGTATTGAAGATCGACCCGACAGGTATGGGTCAAAAACCATTCTACCAGAAAAAAATTGAGATCAACTGTAAAGGAAACCTGGCGCTCCTCCTTCAACTGTTTCGATAACGCTTTCACCTTATTGATATAACGTTCATGATCCCGCTTATGCCTCGCCAAATCAGGATAACGATGCTTCATCAACAGAGCCTCCTCCCCCCGAAAATGGTCCTGGGCATATTTCACCAAAAATTCCAAAAGATTATCAATCTTTCTCCAGTGTTCCTGTGTTGGTGGGGTTCGGGTCAACTGGGACACCAACTCCTGCAACTCCAACATTCCCCCTAACAATTTTTTATGTTCCGTATTGAAACGGGCCACTCCAACATCTCGTAATGATCCCTCCAACCGCCTTCTTGCCGCATCACCACTCTCATTCCGGGAACGCCTTGTTGATAATGGTGTTGAAACCGGCCTCTCCTTATTAACCTCAACCGGCTTGGCTTCATAACTCTCCCCTTGGGAAAATCGGGAATATTGCATGTCCATCCGGTTGATATGATCAAATAACCAATTCACAACCAAATGAAGAAGATCAATCGCATAAGAAACCGACTCCTCCTTCATCAATCGCTCTTTCTCCTCCAAACCGGCAACAAACCTCCGATGCTCAAGAATATGCCCCTCCAAACCCTTAAAGCCGATCTTCTTCATAAAAGCCTCTTCCTCGGCGAAATGGCTGGCGGCATATCCTTTTAAAGCCTGCAACTCCTTCTCAAGCTGTAACAGATCATCTTCGGTTGGACTGCGTTTCTGTAATGCCTTAACCTGAATATATACTTCCGCAATCAAATCAATCAATCGCTCATGTTGTCGATGAAAATCAGGAACCGCAACCTGACGTAAACGTCTCATCAGTTGTGATCGAAAAGTATTAACATCCAGATCACGATTGAAGGCATTACTCGATGGTTGTGAAGGGGATTCCATTGTCATGACAGACACTCCTGTTTGCTTGGCTTCCTGTTCTTTTCCGACCTCTTGCCTCTTCCCCCTCAACGCCCTACCTATTATTAAGCATCACTTAATATAATACTACTAAAAACAGTATCTAATCATCAACATAAATCAAACAAAGATCAGAGAACAACAGAAAATATCGATAGAACCGAACAGGTTCGGACATCCATTCCACAGCAAATATTTTTCCAATATATTTCAATAAGGAACATGATTCCAGCAACATCTTTTTCCAGAAGAAAAACGAGGCGGTTTATACAGAAATGGTCAGGATTGTTTCAGCAGAGAAAACTGAAAAGAAGAAGGGACGCTGTAATTCGAACGGACCCCATTCAATGGCAAAGATCACAACCTCATCCTGAAAGGGAATCACATTAATGAGGAGGGGGTGGCGGATTGGTTGGGCCCGTTGGCAATCGAGCACCACCTGATATGCCTCCTCCACCTGGCATACCCCCCGGACCTGCCCCTCCCATTGAAGAGGGCCCGGAGCCAAATCCCCCGAAACCACCACCCAGATTCATCATATTTCCTCCAGCCATACCCCCATCACCACCATCAGGCCCCGAAATATCTCCCCCCCCCTCAAGACCTCCTGCGCCATCAATACCCGGTCCCAACATGCCCCCATCTCCGGGAGAACCTTTATCCGACTTCACTCCCCCCGGACCCTGACCTGATGAACCACCAACCCCAGGCCCCTGTGCTTTAACATTCGCTTTATGACTATTCAAATTGATACGTTTGGGGATCAACTTCGGCGCACTCTTGAAATTGGCGACCAAGGCATTCTCACCCGCACCAATCAACATCGTACCGGTTTGATTGGTTAAAGAGACAATTCCGCTGGCCACACTGACATGGAGATTATCCCTAACCTTGGCCGCAAACCGGGTTCCCTTGACCCCAATCAAAGCCATGGGGGATTTGACAGAATAATGATCCGATCTTTTATTGGCTATCTTCCCTGTTAACGCATGTATCACCCCACCTTGTAAATCAAATCGGGCTCTCTCATCCTCCCCTACCGAACCGCCAAAACGGTAATCCGAAATTTCAAAAACAGTATCCTTGAACAGAGACATCAGGGAACGATCAGTAAACAGTACCTGGGCCTGACCATCCGTAGTCACTACCTTATCCCCACTCATCAACAGACTTCCCCTGGATAATGCTTCCTCCTTCCCATCCACCCGAATCACCTTGACATCCCCCACAGCCACCAAAACCCTACCCGCAGCCTCTTTTGCAAAAGCTTGTTGAATCCCAACCAAAAGCAGAAGAGATACCAGCAACAAATGTCCGATAAACCTTCCCCCATCTCTTCCCGGCTTATCATTCATGATCAAAATTCCATTGCAAAAACAGGCTGACATTGGTCTGTTCATAATCATATAAAGCCAGATTCGACTCATTGCGGGTATGAGTGATAACTGGACCCCAAATCCATTGCTCCCAAAACTGATGCTTCAACGAGACCGAAACCTGCCTTAGATCATCCTCACGCTGTTGATAATAGAGTGTCTCCTCAGTATCATATTGCCGCCTTTCCCACCCTATTCCCCCATTCAGCATCACAGTCGGAGTCAACCGATAGCGCCCCCCCAATGAAACCCCCACCAGCGTATTTCCCAAATGAGCATTCCCCTCGGTTGAATTGTCCTCCAAACCTACTTGAATGCCATAGTAAAAGGCCCATGGTTGCTCCTTGACCCCATAACCCCACAGATGGGTCACACCCAAAACGGTACTCTCGGTATCCTCATCCCCATTCTCAAAATAGTTATAGTTGTAATGCTGTAAATGGGTTGATAATAGATTCCCTTTTTCAAAACGATGCCGCCAGGCCAATTTGCCGCTCTCATAAGTCCGATAGCGCTTATCATCCAAGGTATAAAGTTGGCCTTCAATCCCAATGGATACCAGATCATTATCGTTTAATTGCCGACTCAATCCCATTTCCCCAGTTACGATACCCTTATCCACATCCGGTCTTGATTGATGCAGGCTTTGGGAAAGACTCAATCCCCCCGTCAACCAAGTCTTGTCCATGATACGATGAGTTATTTGAAATCCAGCGGAAATTGTTGCCAACCAATCCTCATCCGCTGATGAATCCCCCAAATCATAAAGCGAGGTATAGCTATACGCCGGAAGAATCAATGAACTGACATCCGGTCCTGATATCACGTTGGTATCATAACCGATAGAGCTCTTTAAATAGCCAGTCAAGCGGGTTTTGGCAGAGGCTTTCTCCCCCTTTTCCACCTGCTCCTTTTTACGGATAATTACTTGATTCAACTGATCAACCCATTTTCGGATTTGTGGTTGAGGATGCTCCTGAACCAACATCTGTAAATGCTCCTCAGCCGCCTCCCATTGCTGATTGCCGATCAAAATCCGGGCGGTTGTCAATCTGGCCATGGCATGACCCGGTTGAATCATCAAAACCCTTTCCAAAGCAAACAGAGCCTTATCAAGCTGTTGGGTATCAAAAAGAGCCCAACCCATCAGATAATCAAATTCAGGATCACCCAACCACTCTTCTTCATGTTTCAGCAACCAAGATAACGCCTTTTCAGCCTGCCCTTGGGACAAAAGCTGTTGACCTTGAATAATCACATTAACCCGATTTGCCAAAACCTCCCCCCAGGATACCTTCATCGGCAGCAGGATCAGCAATACCATATAAAACAGTGTTCTCATGGATATTGACCTCAGAATTAAAGAGCCGCCAAACAATATCATAAAACATAAGCACATAAAAAGCCGCTCCAAACAGTCAGAGCGGCTTTATCCACCAGTCATCCAAACAACCCCAATAAAAAGGGATTGACTGATCTATTTACTTAAACCGGCAAAATAAAAAGGAACCGGCAATTGACGATCAAAAGGCGAACCACATCAATAAGGCCCCAACGGCCAGAACGGGAACTGCTGCAATCGTTACAAGACCAATGAACGGGTTCATATCCAGATTATAGGGATTGATCTCACTTTTGAGACCTTCTTTATAGTATGCATCAATCATGTTCAGGGTCATGGCTCACTCTCCTTAGGAGCTGGATTAGAATTATTTTGTTTCTATAATTGCATAATGCGTTCCAAACTTTTTACTTACCATTAAATAATTGATCTCTTGTTACTTTTATGCCATATTGAAGAAGTGTATATCGATTGATGAGAAAAAATGACCGGTCAGAATGTTCGATTTGACACAAAACGCCCCAATCTAATTCAAAATGGAGACAATCTGTTACACTTATGGCACTTATGTGGAATTCAGAAATCTGTCTCAAACCGAAATAACGGATACGATCATCTTTAATATCAATGGAAGGCGCGTTTTTACGTTCAATGGAGGGTGATGTGGAGGATGTGATCATTCATGAATGTGAACGAGGATGTCAATGTTGCCGTCAATTGATGGTGTTATTGGAAAACCTGGATGAGAAAGTGATCTGGTTGGATGCTTTGTTAACAATTCAGCACATCAGTCGCATGGCCAGTGAGGATCCTCTTTTGAACACCCTTTTTCCCGGGGATAATTTGGGTCTGCAATCCAAAAACCGGCAAGGGGCTGGTGAGTGCCTTAAGCGATTGACAAAGAAGATCAAAAAGACAATTCGCAATCAAGAAAAATTGGTCGCTCAACCCCTTTTGTGCATGGATAGCCGGGGAGAAGCCCAACATCGATCGGTGACCACTATTCCGGTTCGGGGTCCTGATGGCAAAATTGAAGCGGTTTTAGTGACCTTGAAGACCTTGGAGGCCACGGAAGCCAAAGAGGCACAGAAATCCAAAGGGCAGCGGGTGGGTTTTCATCAGTTTGGCAATATCATTGGTGACAGTCCCATCATGAATGAAGTCTATACCTTGATTGACCGTTTTGCCCCAACAGATGCCTCTGTTCTCCTAACCGGCGAGAGTGGAACCGGTAAGGAGCTCGCTGCAGAGGCCCTGCATGACAACAGCCACCGACGACAAGGACCTTTGGTTAAGGTCAATTGTGCGGCGCTTTCGGAATCGTTACTAGCCAGTGAGCTTTTTGGTCATGTCAGGGGTGCTTTTACCGGGGCGGTCAATAATCATCAGGGACGGTTTGCCAAGGCAGATGGGGGGACGATCTTTCTGGATGAGATTGGGGAGATTCCGCCACAGATGCAAACCAAACTGTTACGTGTTCTGCAACAAAAGGAGTTTGAACCGGTTGGCAGCTCCAAAACCATGAAAGTCAATGTCCGATTGATCGCCGCAACCAATCAAAATCTCCGGCAGCGAATCAATGAAGGCCATTTTCGTGAGGATCTCTATTATCGTCTTAATGTTGTTGAAATCCGTCTGCCCGCCTTAAGGGAAAGAAGTGAGGATATCCCTCTGCTCTCCCACCATCTGTTGGAAAAACTACGGGGAAAATATCATAAAAGTGTGGGAAAAATCAGTCCCAGGGCGATGGAAAAATTGATGGCACACTCTTGGCAGGGAAATGTCCGGCAACTGGAAAATGTTCTGGAACACGCCTTTGTCATGTCCAATAAAAATGTTATCCGTCGAAAGGATCTTCCCGCCACCTTCACAAATAAGGAGACCATAGAATCAACACAACCATGGGAGAACCCGGAGAGCACCTCCCAAAACCCACCGATACCGAGCATCCAGGAAGGACCCAAAGAAACCAATGAGAGGAAACGTATCCTTGAAGCCCTGGAAAAGACCCGATGGCATAAGGTCAACGCCGCCAAACTTCTGGGGATGAGTCGCAGCTCCCTCTATCGCCGTATCGAAAAGTATCAACTGGAATAATAACGCCTGACCCCACTCCCTCACCTTTATTTTTCCTATTAAATTGTTTATAATGGAACAATTAACAAAGCAGATCCCTTACTTCCTCACCAATACCTGAAACCATGATTCAATATCGATCCGGTCTTCAAGCCCAACTCTTTCAAATCATGGCCATTGGAAGCGCAACAACCTTCCTGATGGGAGTTCTTGCCCTCACTCAATTATTCACCGTCAATCAGGAGATGAACCGTATCTCAACCGGTTATCTGCCCATGGTCCGCCAAATGACCGAAATCGAACAAAAAATGGTTCATCAAACGCTTCTACTCAAGAATCTGACCTCAACCCAATCCCATCCCCTCAGCACCCTGAAACAACACTATTGGCAACTGGAAGAAGAGAAAAACAGCGCCTTCAAAAAAAGTCATGCCATCGGTATTCAACTGATCAATGGGGTTGAAGAAAAAAACAGGCCCTCAATCCAAGAAACACTTGATCATCTGAATCGAATTGAAAAAAGACTGGAAAAACTAAAACAGGATGCCCAAACCCTCTTCGATCAAAACCCCAAAACATCCCCCAATACCCAAACCGTTATCCTCCAATCCCAAGAATTAAGCTTTGAACTGGAACAGCTACTGTTGCATCTGGAAGGTCTCACGCAAAAAAGTCTGGAACATGCAGAAGAGTGGTTGGGTGATC
>JBQGBW010000127.1:0-11134 GCA_052043475.1 Magnetococcales bacterium HHB-1 | reverse complement strand
GGCGATACTCTTGATTCTTGCGGCGCGAAAGTTGGTGTCACGCTGGTTGAAAAAAGGTCGCCTCTCTATTCCCATGCGGATCTTTGGTTTTTTGCAGGGTTGGGTACGTGGCACTTTGATTGTGACTTTTCTCTTTTTCTCCTACCTCGCTTTTGAGGGGCCTGTGCATAATATGGCTAAGAGGGCTTTTCTTTTTCGCCCGACACTGCAAGCGGCCAATCTCTGGAAGGAGTTGATTCCTAAGCAGGCGACATTGGCTAAGAGGGTAACAAAGCATATCCGTAAGCAGTATCGATCCTTTAGAACAGGAGATCATCCCACATCAAAAGATGCCAAAGATTTAGACAGATTAATGAGAAAATTAAATTAATGAAGGCAAAACGCGGCATGTTATAGAACTTTTTTGCTTTTTGATGTTTTTTTTTATATATATCTATAAGGATAGTCGAGAAATGCTTTTCCCGTGGCGAGAAGTGCCGTAATATCGTTTGGCCATAGACGCTAAAGGGGCAAAGAGGAGATAAAAGAAGATGACCGATTCGACGACCACTCATTTTGGTTTCGATGAAATTCCCTTGTCGGAGAAAGTGCTGCGTGTGGGCAAAATCTTTGATTCTGTCGCAGATAACTATGATCTGATGAATGATCTGATGTCGTTGGGCGTGCATCGGTTATGGAAGCGCTATGCGATCCATAAATTAAAATTACAGCCCAATGAGCGTGCTCTGGATGTGGCGGCCGGCACCGGCGATCTCTCCTATCTTCTGCACCGAAAGATGGCGGATCAAGGAAGGGTGACGCTTCTGGATATCAACGAGTCGATGTTGCTTTTAGGGCGGGATCGTCTCATTGATGCAGGATTGCTTGCCGCCAGCGATTTTGTGGTGGGCAATGCCGAATCGATTCCATTGCCAGATAACCATTTTCATGCGATAACGATTGGTTTTGGTATACGGAATGTGACCGAAATCAAGCATGCGCTCAAAGAGATGGTCCGTGTTTTGAGGCCAGGTGGGCAGTTGATGGTTCTGGAGTTTTCACAAGTGGCAATTCCTTTTCTTCGTCCCATCTATGATCTCTACTCCTTTAAGATTTTACCAGAGATCGGCTCTAGAGTGGCCGATGATCGCGAGGCGTATCAATATCTGGTGGAGTCTATTCGCCGCTTTCCAGAGCAGGAAGCCTTCCGTAGCATGCTTGAAGAGTGTGGCTTAGGCCATGTTCAATACTATAACCTTTCTGGCGGAATCGCCGCCATTCACCTGGGATTCAAGGTGTAACGATGACCGTCTCCTGGTTCATGACGCCGTTAAAGTTTATGCCCAAAACAGCCACTTCGGTCTCTTTGGGAATTGCGCTCAATATTCTTCTGAAACACCATCCTGAGTTGGCCAAACGCATGGAGGCTCTGGCTGGAAAAGTGTTCCGTTTTGAGGTGATCGATCTGGAACAGGACTATTTTATGGATGTGGATGGTTTTGGCGAGGTCAAAATCTATCCTCAATACGATATCGAACCCGATGTGACCATGTCGGGGGATGCGGCGGCTTTTATTGCGCTGCTTCTGAATCGCGAAGATCCGGATTCGCTCTTTTTTACCCGCAAACTGGAACTCTCCGGTGAAACGGATGCGGGACTCTGCTTTAAAAATATTCTCGATAGCGTGGATATCGACTGGGAAGAGGAGATCTCACATTTTGTGGGGCGGCCTGTGAGTCGTATTCTGGCCTCTTTGGGCGATAAAACCACCGAGGCGACGCAGTGGGGAAAAGAGAAGACCGAAGCGGCTATGGATACCTGGATGGAGGAGAATACTGTTCCTCGCCAGTATATGCTTGCAAATATTGAAAAAGAGGGTGAAGCGCTGCATCAGAAAACCGAGGCGTTAGCGTCACGTATCCAGAGGCTCTCTTCAAAACTGTCTGTTCACCGTGCGCGTTCGACTCCGGCGGAGGACTCCCCTTCGGAAAATCCTAAGAAAGGCGATTAAAAGGAATGCTCGTAACCTTTCGCAATCTTCTGAGACTCTTTGCGATCATTCGCGTTGTTGCACACTATCAGATCGATTTTCTCACAGAACGTTTTTTTCTTTTTCGGGCGCTCTCCTGGATCTCAGGACTTAAACCCTCAACGCGTCGCTATCGTCGGGATGCACCGCCAGAAAAACGTCTGCGTGAAGCGCTGGAGAAGCTGGGGCCTACCTTTGTAAAGTTTGGTCAGGCGCTCTCTACGCGCATGGATGCGTTGCCGGAAAAGATCGGCCTGGAGATGAAACAACTCCAGGATAAGGTGCTGCCGTTCTCCTTTGAGCAGGTGCGCGAGACGGTTGAGGAGAGTTTAGAAGAGACTTTAGAGAGTGCTTTTATTGAATTTGAAGTCGAGCCCGTAGCCTCAGCTTCGGTGGCCCAGGTTCATCATGCCATCACAAGAGATGGCCAGGAGGTGGCGGTTAAAGTGATGCGCCCTGATGCCGAATCCAAGGTGGAGGCGGATATCCGTATCTTAACCGCATTGGGCCGATTGATCGACAGTTATGCACCGGAGTGGAAACGGCTTCATGTGCTTAAGGTGGTGGAGGAGTTCTCAGAGACCATTCGAAAAGAGATGGATTTCACCATCGAAGCCACCCATGCACAGCAGCTCTATGAAAATTTTAAAGATGATGAGATCATTTTGGTTCCGCAGGTTTTCTGGCAATTTACCGGGCGACGTGTCTTAACCTTGGAGTGGGTGAGCGGCATGTCGGTGAGTGACTACTTAAGAAATCGCCCGATGCAGCCCAGTGGCCGGGTGGTGGCTGAGAATATTATCACCATCTTTTTTAATCAGGTTTTCCGTGATGGCTATTTCCATGCGGATCAACATCCAGGGAATATTTTTGTGCTTCCCAAAGGTGTGATCGGCGTGGTTGATTTTGGCATTATGGGGCAGGTCTCTCTCCAGACCCGTCTGTGGTTGGCGGATATTATGCGCGGTTTTTTAATGCGCGACTATCGTAAGGTGGCGCAGATCCACCTGGATGCGGAATATGTTCCGCCAGAGACCGATATGGATGCTTTCGAGGATGCCTGTCGCCAGGTTGGGGAGCCGATCTTTGGCCAGCCTCTGAAGAAGATCTCAATTGCGGATCTTTTAGGTAAAATGTTTAAGGTGGCGCAAACCTTTGAGATGGAGGTGCAACCGCAACTGCTTCTACTACAGAAGACCATGTTTACCTTAGAGGGCGTGGGGCGTGAGATCTATCCAGATCTGAACATGTGGAAGCTGACAGAGCCCTTGGTTCGGGCCTGGATGCAGGAGCACTTTGGCCCGAAGGGGCGCTATCGTGAGATCCGTAAAGATCTTCGAAATATCTCTCATTTCGCGGGATATGTTCCTAAACTTCTGCATCGTGGACTGGAGCGTCTGGCGCATGACCGTCTGCAACTGCGTCTAAATCCTGACTTTCTGGATCGATTGACCTATCATTTAGAGAGTGGTTTTAAACATCTGGTGGTCACCGCGATCCATGGGTTTATCTTTCTTGGCGCCATTTTGCTGGCGGCCGGAGAGGCTTCTCCCTGGCTCTATGGACCGCTGTTGGCTTTTGCACTGCTTGGATTTCTAAAGACGCTGGTGATCTATCATCGATAATATTTATGTGGAACAAAATGGGTAGCCCCTGCTTTTGGTATTGGCTGCCCACGTTGGTTTTATTAGAAACTTGATGATTTCATGTTGTTTCGGCTTTAGAATATCTGTTCTATTTAAAAAATAATCTATTGAATTTAAAAGAGATTTTTTTGACTTGAGTGAATATAGGTCATAATCTTGTAAAGAAGGGCTGGGGATATAAGGCTTTTTTGGCTGCAACGCGCACGGTAACAGAAGTATATCATCATCGTCGTGGCTAAATGATCCTTGGTAAGGTGTTGCTCTCTTAAGCGGTGTAAAACTTTATTTTTGCTGGGGTGTTCCATGAAAACGGATGTGGGCGGAATTGTCAGTACAGTCGGTGCCATTACCATTGATGAATTGGGGCGTGTCGTCTCCTTTGATGCGGTTTCAGAACGTCTGTTTGGCTACAGCGCCGAAGAGGTTATCGGGCAGAATGTTAACATGCTCATGCCCGATCCTTACCGCACGGAACACGACACCTATCTCGCTCGCTTTCTTCGTGAGGGAAATCCTCGCGTCATCGGGCGTGGACGCGAGGTTACAGGACTGCGCAAGGATGGTGGTACTTTTCCTATCTGGCTGGCGGTGAGCGATGTCAAACTGGGGGATCGACGGGTATTTGTTGGTTCGGTGGTGGATCTTTCTGAACAGAAGAGTATTGAGGCCGATTTGGCTGCTAGCCTTGCGACAACCCAGGCGATTTTAAAAACAGCGGTTAATCCTATTATTACCATCGATGCTTCGGGTACGGTGCGTTCTTTTAATCCGGCGGCGGAAAAACTCTTTGGATATACCACTCAAGAGGTTATAGGGCAGAACGTCAACATGCTGATGCCTAACCCTTATCGCAGCGAACATGATGGTTATCTGGCGCGCTATCTGCGTGATGGAGATCCCTGTGTTATTGGTCAGGGTCGGGAGGTGGAGGGCCGCCGGAAGAGCGGTACTACCTTTCCGATGCATCTTTCGGTTGGTGAGATGGTGGTCTCCGGTGAGCGGATGTTTGTCGGTATTGTCACCGATGTCAGCAAGCTTAAAAGTGCCGAGCAGGGTCTGGCCGCAAGCGTCGAGATTACCCGCGCCATCTTGGAGACGGCGGTCAACCCTATTATCACCATCGACGCCAAAGGGACGGTGCGCTCCTACAACCCGGCGGCAGAAACGCTATTTGGATATTCTGCCAGAAAGGTGGTCGGGCACAATGTCAATATGTTGATGCCTAATCCCTACCAGTCTGAACACGATCGTTATCTGGCGCGCTATCTGTGTGATGGTGATCCCCGTGTCATCGGCCAGGGACGTGAGGTTGAGGGGCGCAGGCAGGATGGCTCTACCTTTCCCATGTATCTCACGGTGGGCGAGATGAAGGTCTTAGGCGAACGGATGTTTGTCGGTATTGTCGCGGATATGACCGAAAGCAAGGCCAACGAAGCGGAGCTTCGCAAGCACCGGGATCATCTGGAAGAGTTGGTGACTCTGGCCACCGCTGAGGTTAACGCTATTGTCCAGACTGCTGTCAATGCCATTGTTACCATTGATGAAAAAGGGATTATACAGATCTTTAACCCCTCTGCCGAGATCATGTTTGGCTGGGATGTCGAAGAGGTGGTGGGGCGCAATGTTTCGATGCTGATGGATGCCCCAGAAGCCTCAAAGCACGACGGCTTTATTCAGCATTTTCTGACCACCGGTGAACAGAAAATTATCGGTATTGGTCGTGAAGTGATGGGGCGGCGCAAGGATGGCCGTCGTTTTCCTGCCCATCTGGCTGTGGGCCATGCAAAGCTTTCTAACGGTCGTCACCTGTTCGTCGGCTTTATTGCCGATATTACTTTGCAGAAACAGAATGAACAGGAGCTAAAACAGGCCAAGGAAGAGGCTGAAGCTGGGGCACGGGCCAAAGCCGCATTTATTGCTAACATGAGCCATGAGATTCGCACGCCCATGAATGCGGTGATTGGATTTTCTGAGGTAGCATTGCAGGATGACGACCTGTCGTCTCAGACTGCCAAGCATGTTCGTACCATTCTCAGCGCAGCCAAGGCACTTCTGGGGATCATTGATGATATTCTGGATGTTTCCAAGCTGGAGAGTGGACGGTTTGTTCTGGAGCGTGTCTGCTTTCATCTTCCCAACGCCATGGCCGATGCTCTGCGCACCGTCGAACACCGTGTGGCGGAGAAAAATTTGGCGCTTCGTTTCGATTATGACGCCAAACTGCCTAACCGCTTCATGGGTGATCCGACCCGGCTTCGTCAGGTTATCCTGAATCTGGTTGGTAATGCTATCAAGTTTACCGAAACCGGCGGTATCTCCTTGGCTGTTCAACCGGGTGAGCAGTCGGAGATGCTGCATTTTACTGTCATCGATACCGGCATTGGTATGACTGAGGAGCAG
Organism: Magnetococcales bacterium HHB-1; assembly: GCA_052043475.1. GTDB lineage: Bacteria > Pseudomonadota > Magnetococcia > Magnetococcales > JBQGBW01 > JBQGBW01. The sequence goes on along the minus strand of JBQGBW010000127.1, from coordinate 5,080 downwards.
GTGGGTAAGGTGTTTGAATCGTTCGCCCAGGCAGATGAATCCACCACACGCCGTTTTGGTGGTACCGGGTTGGGCACCACCATCTCTAAGCAGATTGTTAAGATGATGGGCGGCGAGATCTGGATTGAAAGCACACCCGGTGAAGGTTCGGCGTTTCACTTTACCGCGCTTATGCCCGAGGCGATTGATTCAGAAACCTGTCTCTTTGAGGAGACTGGTATTGAGGAACAGGAATATATTTCTCCAAGGCTATTCAATATTTTGCTGGCGGAGGATTTGGAGACCAATGCTACTTTAGCCATCCTGCGTCTGGAGCGGCAGGGGCATACGGTGCGCTGGGTAAAAAATGGTCGTGAGGCGGTGGAGGCGAGTCAGAAGGGATTTGACTTAGTGTTGATGGATGTGATGATGCCGGAACTGGATGGACTGGCGGCCACCCGTCTCATTCGGGAGCGCGAACAGCAAACCGGTGAGCATCTGGTTATTCTGGCTCTGACTGCCAGCGTGATGCGCGAAGATCATGAGCTTTGCATTCAGGCTGGAATGGATGGTGTGGAGGCTAAACCTATTGATTTTGAACGCCTGTTTATGGCTTTGGAACGGGCGGTCCCCGAAGGGATGGGGCGTGTTAATGACACGCGCACCATTGGGGTTAGGGGTTTGACCGCGATCGAGTTTTCCAGTCTGGATGGAGTTGTGGATCATCAGCGGGCACTTAAAACCTGGATGGATAGTACGCTGTTTGCCAAGGCGCTGGATGCTTTTGCCCGTGATCGCTGCAATGATGCGGCGCAGATACGGGCGCTGTTGGCTGATCATCCTGGGGATATGGAGCCCGCCCGTCAAGTGGCACACGCCCTTAAAGGTTTGGCGGGCAATCTATGTATTCACGAGGTTGAGGGGCTGGCTATTAAAATTGATGCCTGGATGAAAAACAATACCCAGGCGCCGCCCGAGACGTTGCTGGAACAGTTGCAACGCGTGTTGAACGATGCGGCCCAGGCCATTGGCGGCATCCAGATGCCGGATATCGCAACAGAGCAGCATGATCAGGTTTTTGATTCCGATGCTGTTCGGTCTTTGTTGGAAGCCTTGATTCCGGCTCTTGATGAGTTGAATCCAGACGTGGCGGAACCTCTCTTGAACGATCTGGTCCAATATGTATCCAAGGAAGATCTTACTTTGGTGCAACAGGCGTTGGATGCTTTTGATTTTGATGCGGCCAAAGGTCATGTTATTGCATTGGCAGAGAAGCACGGGCTGAAGTTGGAAGGAGTATGATGGATGGATAAAAAAAAGCTGTTGCTAGTGGATGACGAACCGAACAATCTGCAAGTACTCAGGCAGATTCTTAAAGATCACTACCAGTTGATTTTTGCCCCCAACGGCACAAAAGCGCTGGAAGCCGCTATCAAGCATCTGCCGGATATGGTGTTGCTGGATATCATGATGCCTGACATGAACGGCTACGAGGTATGCGCAAAACTCCAGGATAATCCTGCTACCGAAGAGATTCCAGTTATCTTTGTTACCGCCATGAGCGAGGTGGAGGACGAGGCGCGGGGCTTCGACGCTGGAGCGGTGGATTACATCCAGAAGCCGGTTTCCGGTCCTATTGTACTGAGACGGGTTAATACCCATCTTTCATTGGTGCGCGCCCAAGAACTGGAGGAGAGTCAGAAGGCGGCCATCTTCATGCTTGGTGAAGCGGGTCACTACAATGACACTGATACCGGTGTCCATATCTGGCGCATGGCCGCTTATTCGCGAGCTCTGGCTGAGGCTGTGGGGTGGCCGGAACAGATGGCCGAGCGCCTGGAGTTGGCCGCACCCATGCATGATACCGGCAAGATTGGCACCCCAGATGCGATACTGAAAGCGCCGCGTAAGCTGACTCCTGAAGAGTGGGAGATCATGAAGCAACATGCCCAGATAGGCTTTGATATCCTGAGTAAAAGTGATACCCCTATTTTCCATATGGCCGCAGAGGTGGCGCTCAACCATCATGAAAAATGGGGTGGTAGCGGCTACCCTTCCGGTCTTTGGGGGGGCGGCGATTCCAGAGTCAGCCCGTATTGTTGCCATCGCTGATGTGTTTGATGCGCTGACCATGAAGCGTCCCTACAAGGAGCCGTGGCGTATTGAGGATGCCATGGCTGAAATACGCCGTAGTGCTGGAAGCCATTTTGAACCAAGATTGGTGGCGTTGTTTGAAAAGATTCAGCCTCAGATTGTCAAAATCAAAGAGATGTGGGATGAAAGAGAATGATTTGCAAAAAGAGCGCGCGAAAACAAGATAAAGTATGGAAGACTAAAAAAACAGTCACTGTTTGGATTTTATGAGGACTAAAACCAGGGTTGCTCGATGGTTCCCAGATAAGAGGATGGGGGGGTGTTTTGTGTAAACATCTCCTGGAGAGGGTATCCGATTTCGGGATAGAGTGCATAAGAGGAGAGCGAGGATAAGGGGAGCCACTGGATATCGATTGCACTGCATTGATCACGGTTGATGATTGGAACGCCTTCATATTGTTCGATCTTAAAGATAATATGGAGTAGATCGCGTTGATGGCTATCGCTCTCAGCAAGTGTTAGCAGTGTGCCTTTTTTAAGGGTTAAAAAAAGCTCTTCTTTAAATTCCCGTTGCAGGCATTGCCAGAGGTTTTCTCCAGCATCCGGTTTACCGCCAGGCAGATTATAGCGATCTTTACCGTTATAGCGGTAGTGTTGGGTGAGAAGTTGATCTTGTTGGATGATGACGCCACAGGGCCGGATAATTTTTTTATGATTCATGGTTTCAAGATCTTTTAAAAGGAATTTTATCGGCTTTTGAAGGAACGGTTTTTTCTGGCCGCCGCTTGCTTTTTTAAGTTTTCACCGTTTCTCTTTGGCTTCGCGTTGTAGAAGCTTGGATGTCTTACGTTTATCGAGGATCTCTTTGGCCTCTTTGGTCATTCTGATATGTTTACTCTCTTTACCAAAAACCACACTTTGGAGCCAGTCGAGGGCAAAGATGGTGAGGGCTTCATCATCTTCTTTGATCTGTTCTAAGGTCTCTTCATCCAGTTGGTAGCGTTTTAAAAAGGTGGAGTTAAAGATAAAACGGCGAAACTGTTCTGGATTGGTACTGCCCATATAGAAAAACTCGGAGAGTTGCTGGGATGTGCTGACGGTGTCGCCAGCGGAACGGCGGCGCAGGATCATATCGATCCAGTTTTTATTCATTAGATCAAAGCCATCGGTTCCCTGATCAACGCGCCACGATTTTACGCTCCATGTCTGTTCTTCGCAATGGCCTTTGCAGAAGTCCTCTTTGATTAAAAAGTAGAATTCATCTGTATTGCGCTCCTTTTGTTTACGCATAAGAGCCATGCCAATGGGATAGTAGCGGCAGGTGACCGGGCGATCTTCGTAGACAGCACAGCCTGCATCGGTATTAAAAGGGCAGCGGCCGGTTTTTTCATCCATGCGGATAATTGGTACAGGAAGTTGGCCTTTGCGTAGTGTGGTGGGGGTGGCATAGTTGTAGAGAAACCGTTCTGCACTGATATTATCCAGGCGTCGGCGCAGACGGATGATATCGAAGGGGGTGAGGATGATTTCAATATTTTTGCAGCAGTGATTAAAGCAGGAGATGCCTGGATAGCAGCGAAATTTAAAGGTCTCTTTCTCAGTGAGTCTGACTGGATCAAGGATATCGCGCACTTCGTTGGGGAGGGGCGGTGTATCGTCATCCATCTCGATATCCCGCAGATATTTTTGTTGTACTTGTTTTTCGTCTGCCATGATTTGTGTGTTTCCTCTTAAAAGTGGTCTGCGATACGACCGGCGCGCTGAATTCAATTCAGGATAAAAGGATCTTCCCATATTTAACACAGATTGAGAACGGAGAGAAGGCGTTGCTTTGAATTGTGCAGCGTGGTTTTTATGATTGACTTTACTTCACCATGGGTGATTGTGGTGAATCAGGAACGGTTGGCATGATATCGTTTGAGCAGCGATGCCATCTATGATTTAATAAAACAAAAAAAGTGGATTTATCGCATCTATAGGATCTTTGTTTAAGGAGAGGGGCTTGAATCGGCTGCTTATCTATCGGGACTGCTTGCCGCCAGAAAAGTTTGCGGGCATTGTGGTCAGCTTTGAAGAGGTTAAACAGTGGCTTCGCTATGGCGTGGTGAAAAAACATCTGTTCGCCTACTCTGAAGTGATTATCTACTGTCGCCGGATCTCGCTACTGCGAAAGCCCTATCGCTGCGGCTTGATCGCCTGGATGTTTGGGCGATATAAAGCGTTGTTTCGTGATGAGGTGGGGGGGGAGCTTTCGATCACCTGGTGGCGACTGATATCCTGGTCTCTTCCTGCATTTAAAGATTTTCTTAGCTATAAGAGCATGCTTCGGAAGTTAACGCAGGAGATCACTGCGTTAGAGGACACTTCTGAACGTGCGGTGGCGGATTTTTCGCGTTTTGCGCTCTATTTGCGGATGGATTTTTTTTTCGGTATCGCTTCCGGAGGCTCTTTAACGCATATTGCTGGTGTAGCGAATAACTTGGCTGACTTTATGCGCATGCCGACGCGTTTTATAACCACCGATGAGATCTCAACCGTTGATCGATCCATTGAGACGGTTATTTTACAGCCAGAGTGGCAGTATGCGGAGTATCTGGAACTCCCTGAGTTATGGTTTAATGGCTATGCTGTGGAACAGATCCTGACACATTTGAAAGGAGATCGACCAGGGTTGATCTATCAGCGCTATGCGGTGGAGAATTTTGTGGGGGTGGCTCTGGCGCGGCGGCTCAATATCCCGTTGATTCTAGAGTATAATGGCTCTGAGATTTGGGTTTCAAATAATTGGGGGGAGCCTCTACAGTATGAAGCGTTGGCGCAGCGTATCGAGATGCTGAATCTTAAAGCGGCTGATCTGATTACGGTGGTGAGTCGTCCGCTCTTTGATGAACTCTGTGAACGTGGCATTGAACCTGAGAAAATTTTAATCAATGCCAATGCGGTGAATCCAGAGCAGTATCATCCTGATTTAGATGGCTCTCCTGTTCGCAAAAAATTAGGCGTTGAT
>JBQGBW010000126.1:0-11160 GCA_052043475.1 Magnetococcales bacterium HHB-1 | reverse complement strand
GGGCAAGTTCTCCAGAACCGTACCCTCCATTTCGATGACATCTTCCTTACTCAAGGTAATAATCCTCTACATTAGAGACAGTTACATAAGGCGTTATAATCGATCAACGCCAGATTCAATATAAAAAAAATAACAATAAACAATTATTTTAATAGCGAGCCCATACGGGGGAGAAAATCAAGTGTGAACGCATGATCCGGTAACGCACGTTTGCGAAGAGAGCCCCATTTAAGTGTGGCACCATAATACCGGTTATCTGGATCTCTTGTCTCTAGCATGCCCGGGCGCACCCACCCCATATGGAAATCACGAATCTCTTTAAAAGTCAATTTTTTCAATAAAAAATGCGCTGGAGCATAGCACTCGACAATCAGTGGAATGGCGCGTTTATTCACCAGCATACGAATCCGCTGATACACGGTCCCCGGCTTTCGCGGGGTTAACTTAAGCCACGTACCACGCGACTCTTCTCTTTCGATCTCGGCAAGAAATTCATGGTGGAAGTCCGCCCGCAAAAGATCATTATTGTTCAATAATCCGGAAAAAAAAGCATGATCCAAGCGGGTTTCACTCGGTGAGATATCCCCAGGATAACGCACCCAGATCTTCTGACCCTGGCGCAGTAAAGCGATCCCCTGAAAACGTTTTGGACTCGCCACCAACAAGGCCAAACGATCCGCGCCCTTTTTAATCGAATAAAAGGTGAACGTCTCCTGTTGACCTTTGGGCCGCTGAAGATCAAGACGGATAAACATCTCCAGACTATCTGGACGCAACTTTTGATCAACACGGCGCAACAGTTCATTTGGGTCTTCCTTGCCCCATCCCCACAAAGGGAACAGCACCACAACCCAAAAAAACATTGGCTTTAGAAGACCCAAACGCGCCATAATTATCCCTCTTCACACAATCAAGATGGAAAGCACTAGACTATATTTTATATGATTATCAATAAGATGAAAAAGATGTCAACACACCCACCACTTAAAGCGGATATGTTACAATCCAGTTGCATTTTTATCATGCCTCTTTCACCCTATCCAGACAATGGATTATATGCAAATCCCCTCTGAAGCATACAAAAAAAAGCTTATCGACAAAACCCGCACCATCTACTACTCTAATAAAAATAGATACGCGACTCAAACGCAAATGATCGCTCAACGATCTTAACTTAAACGATGGTTTATCATGGATCTTCTCAAGCTTATTATTGCACTCTTTATCTTTTGGAGTTTCGTACGCTTTGTTGTTGCCCCCATTTTGACCAAGAATCGTATCAAGAAAGGCTATAAAGCCTGTTCTCCCTATCTATTACCCCAACTACCAAAGCAGTTGGATCGCACCATCTCAGTAGAGAGTCGTCTACGCCCCTATAAGCGTTACCGTGTCAACCTCTATCGACAAACCTGTACTTGTGTCGGCTTTCGTAAACAGAGGCGCCACTATCCAAAAAACGATATTCATCGCCTCTGTCGTCATCTGCGAAAGGAACTCAACACCTCCAATGGTATGCTCTACTTTGATAAACTCACTCAATGTTTAATCAAACACCGTATCAAAGATAAATGCTACCAGAGACTGACCCTTTCAGGCACCAATATGGCCTTAGGTTACAATCCAAAAAGTGAGTATGTAAGGGTCTATACCCGCCGCAAAGCACCAAGCGATGCAGAAAAAGGTCCCTTCACAGGCATCTATAGTAAGTTTGTCTTTAACATGACGCAAGAGAACTGGGTTTATGGTGAAAGTCCACCTGGGGAACGCGCCATTATCTCAGCAATTATCACCTTAAAGCAGCACCACAAAAAAGAGTTCCAGCAACAACAACGGCATCAGCCCACATCCCATCCACAGCCTTCAATAACACAGAGTCTGCATAAAGGCAATTGATCTAATAAGCCATATCCATTGCCCGCATCTCCCGAATCACGGTCACCTTGATCTGTCCAGAGTAGGTGATCTCATTTTCGATCTGGCGGGCAATATTACGCACCAGCATCATGGCGCCCTCATCATTGATCTGCTCAGAGTTCACAATCACCCGAAGCTCACGCCCCGCTTGAATAGCATAAGCATTCTCCACACCAGAAAACTCACCAGCAATACGCTCTAAGGACTCCAGTCGCTTAATATAGGTTTGCACATTCTCTCGACGCGCACCCGGTCGGGCCGCTGAGAGCGCATCTGCTGCATTGGTCAGCGGACCATAGACAGAGGTTGGCTCAATATCATAGTGGTGTGACCATACCGCGTTTACCACAACAGGATGTTCTTTATATTTTTTCGCCAGCTTACCACCGATCACCGCATGGGAGCCCTGCTGTTCATGATCCACCGCCTTACCGATATCGTGAAGCAGTCCACACCGTCTTGCCAGATCACCATCCAAGCCTAACTCCTCTGCCATAATCCCTGCAAAGAAAGCCACCTCTAAAGAGTGATTCAATACATTTTGTGTATAAGAGGTGCGAAACTTTAACGCACCTAAAAGATGAATCATATCGGTATGGATGCCGTGTAATCCCAGATCAAGAACCGCCTGCTCGCCCGCCTCCATAATCTCGGTCTCAATCTCCTCTTGGGCACGCTCAACAATCTCTTCAATCCGTGCTGGATGGATGCGACCATCACTCACCAACTCCTCCAGCGCACGTTTTGCCACCTGACGTCTGACCGGATGAAAACCGGAGATCACCACCGCCTCTGGTGTATCATCAATAATCAGATCACACCCGGTAATTGACTCAAATGCCCGGATATTACGTCCTTCACGGCCAATAATACGCCCTTTCATATCATCCGAGGGCAGCGTCACTACAGAGACCGTATGCTCCGCAACATAAGCACCAGAGTAGCGCTGAATGGCGGTGGCCACAATATCCTGTGCTCTTTTAGTGGCTTTCGCCCGCGCCTCCTCTTCGATCTCCCGCACCATGCGCACCGCTTCACGCTGGGCATCCTCAGCAATCGAGGAGATCAAACGCTGTTTGGCCTCTTCAGAGGAGAGTTTGGCAATGGTCTCCAGATCGGTTTTCGCCTGCAAGAGCTGCGCTTGCAGAATATCCCGATCCTCCTGCAGAAGTCGCTGCTCCTCTTCTAAGCGCAGCAGACGCCGATCATAGTCGCGCTCTCTTTGATCTAGCTGATCAAAACGCCGCTCCAGTTTCTCCTCCTGCTGACTAAAACGCTTCCGTTGATCCACCAACGCCTGACGCCGCTGACGCAATGAGCCATCCAGTGTATTCTGATAGGGTAGACATTCGCCATCCAAGCGCGCTTTATCATCTACTGCCACCAGCGCATGCGACTCCCCCTCCTGAAGCATTTTCCACTGAAGACGCATCTGTTCGCTCAGATCACGAACAATGCGCGAACGCTGCCGTCGCTGCAACACAAAAGAGACGCCCGCAAACGCTGCCCCTAAACCAATACCGATGATTAAGGCATTCAATTCCATAGCTCTGCCGCCATTTCAAACCTTTATCAAAAATTCAAAGCACCAGGATCTTCTCTTAGATCCATTAAAACAGCGTCTCACCCTGCTCACTTATCCAACCATCCAAGGGGATATCCTGCACCTCACAAGGTACAGTATCGATCTTCTGAAATGAAAATCCGACACCAAAAAGAGAGGGTCTCTCTGCCTTTTTTGTCTGCATCACAAAGCTGAGGGTACGATCATAGAATCCCCCCCCATAACCCAACCGTCCTCCTGAACCATCAATGGCCAGCAAAGGCATCAGGATAAGATCCAACGTTTCTGCCGAAACCAACTTTTCATAGCGCGGTTCCCAGACACCAAAACGCGCGCGTTTAAAACGCGTAGCACACCCCACTTCAGCAAATTTTAACCGCTGCTGCTGCATCACGGGCAGAAAAAAGGTCTTCTTTGTATTGGATCGAAAAAAAAGCGGGCGCAAATCAGCTTCCCGACGCATAGGATAGTAGGCTGAAACCGTTGTTGCTGAGTGATAAACTTTTGTATGTTGGATATGATGACAGATATCCAGGCTTCGTGAGAAGCACGCAGAAGAGGAGAGTTGATCACGCCGCCGCAGCAAGAGTTGCCGCAGGGTATTTTTGGAATGAGACATAAGTTCCCCCGCCTGTGCCGTGGGATGACATCCTCTGAACCCACTCTTTCAAGGCGGACCTCGGGGTAATTGCTTCTGGTAAGCCACAATGATCGGCTCGCACTTCACGATCAGAGCCAAGTTCCTGGGTTCAATTAATATCGGCTCAGGAGGTTGGCTACCTCACGCACACCGCAGGGGAACAATGCCTTACAAAATACTAAAAAAAATAAAAACAGCCATACTTTCTCAAGATTTTCTCAATATCTTAAAAAAGCATCTCTATGGCTTTTATTGTAAAAAAACTTCCCTACCTTTGTCAAGACATCCGCAATAATAATCCTTTCAAAAAAAAACAACATCCCACCATTTTTCCATTTGACATCCCTCCCCAACGCCCTATAATACCCCCAACAAGCCCAGGTGGCGGAACTGGTAGACGCGCTAGATTCAGGTTCTAGTGGCCGCGAGGTCGTGGAAGTTCGAGTCTTCTCCTGGGCACCATATTATTTTTTTGGTTAAGCGGTTTGGCTTAGCTTTTTTTTTGCCTTTTTTAAGTTTTTAAGGGCTATGGTGGAAACCATAGCCCTATTTTTATTATTGCAGTGGAATCTGCTCTTTATAGACAGAATAGTTGATCGGAATGGTGTTTTTATAGCCAATACGCTTACGCCGTGACTCCTCTAAAAGATGATAACGCACCTCTAACTCCAAACTGGTCGCTTGCGGGTAATCATCATGCGCAACATGATAATCATAATGCCTTGGTTTATTAAAGGGGAGACGTTTATCCCATAACTCCACAATAAATGGCCGCCACATCATGGTGCGCTTCAGTTTCTCCTCCTGCTCGGAATCCAACACCTCACCTTTTGCATTCTTAAGGCGCCAGTGAATCGTTAAATGACGATCCGGTGTGCCGGTAGGTACATAGTGATGCGCGCCCACATTGGTTAAGGTCACCGTAAAGAGCCAACCATCCTCCTTAAGCTTTTTCTTCACCTTTACATCCAACGCCCGCTTCACCTGCGCGGGTGTATGCCCCCCCTGAAACAGATGTTTTCCTCCGGTGCGCACCGGCCCACCTGTGGCCATAGGACGCGTCACTCTTGGCAGGTGACAACCGACACAATCGGGTTCTATGCCCTGCTCCCGAATCTCTGCCTCCGTACCACAGGGCGGCTTATCATAGAACATATCCCAACGATCCCCTGAGACCACATGACAGATCTTACAGGGACTCATGCCCGATAAAAACGAGGCATCCACCTTGACAGGATGCGGTGCTAAATCGGTCTCATAAGGACCGATAATCTTGCCATCACGGACATGACAGACCGCACAGGTGATCGCCTCATTCTGTAATTCAGGATCATAATCAGGATTTTTCTCCTTAATCGGATGCAGCCGATCACTATCCTTAAAACCAACCACCTTATAGGGACGCTGCTGGGCTAACTGAATGTGGCAGTTATCACAGACATCAGGATTGTTCTCAAACTTACGGTCCGCCACAAAATACTCTTCTGTCCACGCCTGTGCATGAATACTTTGAGACCACTCTTTATAGATCTCCTTATGACATTCACCACACTCTGAAGCCCGCAATGAATCCAACCCCTCAGGCACGGCCGTTTCAATGGGATAGGCGAACTTATCATCCACCACAAAAATATTGAGCGGACGCAAAAAACGCCATAAGAAAAAGATGACGATAATGATTAACAAAGTCCATAAAATCCAACGTTTCCGATTTTTCATACTCTCCCCCCAACACAATTAAAGGAGCACCAGGTCATCCCGATGAATAATCTCTTCATCATCAATATAACCCAAAATCGACTCAAACTCCCAACTGTTATGGCCCTGAATTTTGCGTAGATCTTTAGCGCTATAGTTACTCAAACCCTTCGCCATAATCCGCCCCCCAGGATCACAACAGAGCACCGCATCCCCCCGATCAAATTGATCCTCCACAAAAGTTACGCCCCTTGCCAAAAGACTCTTACCCGATTCTAACGCATCCACTGCCCCCTGATCGAGCATCACCTTACCACGTGCGGCCAATCCATTAACAATCCAGCGCTTACGACTGGCCAGTGGCGAGACTTCAGCAGCAAAAAAAGTCCCGATACGCTCCCCTGAAAAAATCTGAGAGATCACCCCTTCAGTAAATCCATTGACCAAAACCATACCGCAACCACATCTTGCCGCCTGCTTAGCCGCCCGTAACTTGGTGATCATTCCGCCAGTGCCCACAGCCGAACCTATGCCGCCTGCCATCTGCTCAATCTCTGGGGTCACACGATCCACAAAAGAGAGTTTCTTAGCGCCCACATCATGCCTGGGATCGGCACTGTAGAGACCATCCACATCGGAGAGCAGAATGAGAAGATCCGCATCCACCAGACACGCCACCCCCGCCGCTAAGGTATCATTATCCCCAAAATGACGGATCTCAGCGGTCACCACCGTATCATTCTCATTGACCACCGGCATCAACCCTAAATTGAGAAGAGTATCTAAGGTGTTACGGGCATTAAGGTAACGACGACGATTCTGTACATCATCACGGGTTAACAAGACCTGCGCTACCGGCATATTAAACTCAGCAAAAGCCTGCTCATAGCCGCGCATCAATACGGTCTGCCCTGCAGCGGCAGCCGCCTGCTTCTCCCGCAATTTTCTTGGACGCCGATTAAGATTTAATTTCGGTGTCCCCAGAGAGATCGCCCCAGAGGTTACAATAATCATCTGTCGCCTCTGTTCTGCACGCATCACCTGGACGATCTCCTGACACCGTTTTAATAACCAGTCGTGGCGCAGCGTGCCATTTGAGGAGGTTAAAAGATTAGAACCGATCTTTATGACAATGCGCCGTGCATCCTTTAACGGAGGCCAAAACATACTATTCATAATTGTCATCAACAAAAAAAACGTGCATCATGCATGATTGATAGATCAAAAAAAATTATCGTACCCAGAAACATTCGACGCCATCATCTTCGTCATCATCATCCCAGAAATTATCCTGCTCAAGGGGGTCTTTGATACGCACCTGCCCCGCCTTGGTCGGAGCATCATCCAGAGCAGAACCGTGATCCTCCCCCTCCATCTCACGAAATTTCATCACCATCTCAGCCAGACGTGAAAGCAGTTGCTCCATCCCCTGACCTGTCACCGCAGAGATACTCTGAAAAACCTTCACTCCCTCCGATTCAAACCGTTCCACAACTTGTGCGAGTTCAGAATCTGTCATCGCATCACTTTTACTCAGAATCACATAACGCGGCTTGGCTTGAAGCTGTAAGGAGTACTCACCCAGTTCTGTTTCAATCATCCGGTAGTTCTCTAAAGGATCGCTCTCATCAATCGGCAGCACCTCCACCAGATGCAAAAGCACCGCACAGCGCTCCACATGTTTAAGAAAGGCATGCCCCAACCCCTGCCCCTGACTGGCACCACGAATAATGCCAGGGATATCCGCCACCACAAAGCTCTGCTGCCATGCCACGCTCACCACCCCCAGATTGGGCGTTAACGTGGTAAAAGGATAATCCGCAATTTTAGGTTTTGAAGAAGAGATCCGCGATATCAGTGTGGATTTTCCTGCATTAGGAAGGCCGATCAAGCCCACATCCGCAAGCAACTTGAGTTCTAAGCGCACCCAGAACTCCTCACCAGGAAAGCCGGTCTCAAACTGACGTGGTGCCCGGTTGGTTGAAGATTTAAAGCGGCTGTTACCCCGACCGCCATCCCCTCCCTTGGCAATCACCACCCGCACACCCGGTTCAACCAGATCAAAGAGCACTTCACCACTCAGATCATCGCGCACAATGGTCCCCACAGGCACCTTGACAATAATCGGTTTTGCTGCGGCCCCAGTGCGATTTTTACCTGCACCATTATGGCCTTTTCTCGCCTTGAAATGCTGCTTATAACGAAAATCGATCAAGGTATTTAAAGCAGCATCCACCTCAAAGATGACATCACCACCCCTCCCCCCATCACCACCATCTGGTCCACCACGGGGCACATATTTTTCACGACGAAAAGCCGCCACACCATCGCCACCATCACCCGATTTTATAAATATTTTCACTTCATCTAAAAAACGCATGGTGCCTTACCAGACCTAGGAAGACAAAACGGGAATGGCTTAAAAACCACTCCCGTTCGCTAAGACTTACATTTAAAATACGATACCGTCTAAGCGGTCTGTACATTGATATATTGACGATTATTGCGCGTCGAAAAAGCAACTTGCCCTTCGATGAGTGCAAAAATGGTGTGATCTTTTCCCATACCCACACCCTTACCTGGATGAAACTTGGTTCCCCGTTGACGAACAATAATATTGCCAGGGACAACCATCTCACCACCAAAACATTTTACGCCCAAACGGCGTCCTGCCGAATCACGGCCATTGCGCGAGGTACCCCCCGCTTTCTTATGTGCCATGCTTATTCTCCTTAAAATAGACAGACCAGCCAGACGTGATGATACACGTCCACCGCTGTTTTACTGAATCTGGGTAATTCTCAGATCGGTATAGGCTTGACGATGGCCCTGTTTACGCCGATAATTTTTCCGCCGCTTCTTTTTAAAGACAATAATCTTCTTACCACGGCCCTGGCGCAGGATTGACGCAGAGACTGAACGCTCGGCAACGGCCTCACCGGTTTTAACACCGTCGTCATCCGCAACCAATAAAACATCATTCAGCGCCACAGTGTCGCCCTTCTCTCCCGGCAGTTTCTCCACACGAAGCAGATCGCCTTCTTCCACACGGTACTGTTTGCCACCGGTACGAACAACTGCGTACATGGGGTGCTATCCTCCAAAATGCGTTAAGCTTAAAACTTCGTGGATATAAAGATCTCCACGGTAGCTCATTTAAAAAAAACGCGCTTAAAAATTTCCATAAAACAAAAGAAAGAACAATGTATTTACCATACGCACGCGCCTCTGTCAACCGCTGTATAACAATTAATCAAGACCATCATTTAAACTCAAGATTTTTTAAAATGGTCGGTGTTGCATCGGTGCACACCAAGCTTTAATATGACAAAAGCATGATCCTTAAGCATAAGTATCTTAAAATAGATGCTTGAAGGATTGTGATCTGCAATGCAGCAGCTTTTTTTAAGTCTCTTCAACGTATCACACGTCAAGGTCCTATGCAGAACCATGCAATACCACACACGCTACCAATATGCGCTTTTAATCTGGCTGCTCATGCTCTGGATCCCTGCTCACGCTGAGGTCAATCTCAATTTGACACCTCAAGAGATCGCGTGGCTGAAAAAACACCCAACCATCAAGCTTGGCATTGACATCGATTGGGCACCTTTTGAGTTCATTGATAACAAAAAAGTTTATCGAGGTATGGCCGCCGAATATATGGCCATCGTTGAAGCGCGTCTTGGTATTCGCTTCGATATACCACGCGAGATGCCCTGGACTCAAGTCGTGGATGCGGTGAAACGCAGGGAGTTGGATGCCTTCTCCTGCGTTGTCAAAACACCAAAACGTGAAAACTTTGTTTCATTTACAAAGCCCTATTTAACGTTTCCCATGGTGATCGTCACGGAAAAAGACGAACCCTTTATTGCCAATATAAACGAGCTGCGCCAACACAAAGTGGCGGTTGTCAAGGGCTATGCCTCTCATGATCTGATGGCTGAATACCATCCCAGTTTTGATCTTCAACTGGTTGAAAATGTCCGTACTGGCTTAGAAGCGGTCTCTCATGGCCAGGCTTATGCCTTCATCGGAAACTTGGCTGTTGTCGGACAAAATATTCGCAGCCAAGGCATTACCAATCTCAAAGTTTCAGGACAGACACCCTATCGGTTTGAGTTGAGTATGGCCGTTCGTAAAGATTGGCCTCTGCTGCAATCCATTCTCCAAAAGGCGCTCAATTCGATCACCCATAGTGAAAAAGATAAAATCTATCATAAATGGATGCGCGTGCAGTTTGAACAGACCGTTAATTATACAAACATTCTCATCGCAGCAAGCATACTCCTCTTGATTATTGCGATTATACTCTACTGGAACCGAAAACTGCACAGCGAAGTGGCCAGACGAGAGCTCGTTGAAACCAACCTTGAACAGAGCATGAAAAATCTCTCGATTGCGCAAGCCATCGCCCATATCGGCAGTTGGGAGTGGGATATCCACAGTGGAGCGATCTCATGGTCCAAAGAGATCTTTCGCATCTTTGGTTTCAACGCCCAAAGCGATACACCAACCTATGAACGCTTCTTAGAAGCCATTCATCCAAATGATCGAAAAGCGGTGCAAAAAGAGATTGACCACGCTTTAGCTGATCCAACCCACAGTTACGCAATTGACCATCGTGTCATGCAACCGTGTGGAGAGATCCGCTGGGTGATGGAGAGAGGCTCAGTCACCCGTGATCATGCTGGAAAACCAATAAAAATGCACGGTACAGTCCAGGATATCACAGAGATCCGTAAGGCTGAGGAAAAATTGAGCCTTGCGCACAAGGTGATTAAAAATGCCGCCGACTCCATCCTGATTACCGATCATCGAGGGATCATCATTGATGTCAATCCCGCTTATGAGCAGACAACCGGCTATGCCAGAGAAGAGGTGATCGGACAGAATCCAAATATCACCAGTTCAGGACGTCATCCTAAGGCATTTTATAAACAAATGTGGGGACAGATCAACAAAACAGGCGCCTGGGAAGGAGAAGTTTGGGATCGACGAAAAAATGGCGAAGTGTTTCCAAAAATGCTCTCCATCAATACAATCAAAGACCGTGATGGCGAGATCGTCAACTATGTGGGAATATTCAAAGATATGGGTATCCGGTTGGTGCAGGCTATAGTACAATTATCAAAGTCTTTTTCTCTGCACTCAAACAAACATGCTTGAGATGGATATTCCAGATAATTTACTTGATTTCAGCCTTCGTTTTTCGACTGAAGATGGATGTTTTGACTTTCTTATCCAACTGCGTTGGCCAGACGGTTTCATATGTCCAAAATGTGGAAGCAAGCTTTGGCATCATCTTAAGACAAGAAAACGAGTTATTGAGTGTGCGAACAAA
>JBQGBW010000125.1:0-11270 GCA_052043475.1 Magnetococcales bacterium HHB-1 | reverse complement strand
AAAAAACCCAGCGCCTTAGGTCTTGTGACCGGTGCCGTGGGTGGCTTAGTCGCGATTACACCGGCTTCGGGATTTGTTACTCCAATGGGGGCGCTGATTATCGGTCTGGTCTCTGGTGTAATCTGCTTCTTTGGTGCCACAACCTTAAAACGGGTGGCTGGATACGATGACTCTCTGGATGCCTTTGGTGTGCACGGTATTGGTGGTATTGTGGGTGCGATTCTCACCGGTGTTTTTGCCGCGCCCAGCTTAGGTGGATTAGGCTTAGGCGATGGTATGACCATGGGTGGTCAGGTTTGGGCTCAGACAGTGAGTGTGATTGCAACAGCGGTCTATTGTGGTATTATCTCCTACATTCTGCTGAAAGTGATCGATGCGGTCATGGGGCTTCGGGTGAGCCTGGAAGATGAAACCATGGGTCTGGATATCTCTCAGCATGGTGAGCGTGGTTATAACTAAGCCTTTTTATGTGATCTAAAAGCTTAGTAGACGCTGTGTTGATTTTTAAAAAGAGCCGGTATATGGACCGGCTCTTTTTGTTGTCTTTTAGTGGTTATCTTAAATTTTATGGTCGCACTAATCTATTTTTTGCTTGAGCTTAAGCGACAACTACCGTCACTATGTTTGTTATTAAATTTTTAAATTTCCTTATAATTTAGGACAACGATTAAGAAGAGTCTGTTTTCAATGAACGTTGATGATCAAGAACCCCAGGATGAGATGGTGTGTGATGCGGGTGTGGGTGTTTTTCGTGACGTGCCTGCTGTTCCGGGAACACAATCTGCACCATTAGGTGTTCGCACCGTGGGTAAATATATGGATCTGCTGTTAGAGAGTGCTTTTCAGCCGATTTTAAGCGTGGCCCATAGACGCATTGTCGGTTTTGAGGGGTTGTTGCGAGCCTGGGATAAGCAAAATCAGCGTGTGAGTCCTTTTCAGGCTTTTCAACAGGCGGATCGGTTGGGTGTTGAGGCACGATTAACGCTGGATCGTTTGAGTCGCTGGTTACATGTGCGTAATTTTCAGGGGATGGCTGAGGAGGATAGCTGGCTCTTTTTAAACTTTGATCCACATGTCATGTTTCCCCACCGGGGCAAAGATCAAGAGTTTTTTACCTCCTCTTTAATCGATATGCACGCGCTCTCTCCAGCGCGTCTGGTGGTGGAGATCTTAGAGAAGGAGATCCGTGATGAGGCGGTGTTACAGGAGGTGGCCGAGCACTACCGTGAAATGGGTTGCTTGATTGCGGTGGATGATTTTGGCAGTGGTGAGTCCAACTTTAATCGAATCTGGAAATTACGTCCTGAAATTGTCAAGCTTGATCGTCAACTTGTGGTGCAAGCAGGTGTGGATACTCAGGCCCGGCGCATGCTACCGGGTCTTGTGAGTCTGCTTCATGAGGCGGGATGTCTGGTATTGGCGGAGGGGATTGAAACCGAACGAGAAGCGGTGGTCTGTCTGGATGCCGATGTGGATCTTGTGCAGGGCTTTCTCTTTGCAAAACCACAACCTTTTACACGCTCTACCTCTGAGGAGATGGAGAAGCTTTTGGGCCGCTTGACCCTGCATCAGCGCCAGCAGGCCAAAGATCAGCGTACTCAACGGATGGTTCGTTTAGGTGCTTGTGTTGATTTAATTCAAAAGGCCAGTAGTTCCTGGCAGAGAATGCATGAGGGGTTGCAGAATCTGGTCAATACAGGATTGGTGGCGCGTGGTTATGTGCTGGACTGTCAAGGACGTCAGCTTGGTGGTAATATTCTTGTTGATGGCCAGATTGAAGATGCGTTAGATAACCGTTTTGGTCCATTAGGGTCGGCTGAAAATGCCGATTGGTCGAGAAGGCTCTATTTTCGTCGTGCGGTGGATAAACCCCAGGAGATCCATGCCACAGGTCCTTATCTCTCGATCACCGATGGAACGCGTTGTGTGACACTCTCGGTGGCTCTAATTGAAGATGAGGGGTGTCGTGTCTTTTGTTGTGATCTGCTCTGGCCGGGAGAGGAGACTTCAGGGCTATTATCTGGATCGCTGGCGCGCGTGCCGCGTGTAAAAAATAAAGAGCATGATTGACATGCTCTTTATTTAAGTTGGCTTTTACCAGCCCCAGGGGAGGGGAGACATCATGCGTCCCATACGTCCCATGGTGGAGTCCATATCTTTGGCCATCACGCTCATATTGAAGTTAAGCTGCATCAGAGAGGTATTGATAAACTCAATTTCATCGACTAATCCCTGTTGCACAACATAGATTGGTGAGGTGGTGGGTTTATTGAGTTCTGCGGTCAGTTGATCATCACCAATTTGGGCTGCAAACTTTTGGAATTTCATGAGTCGTGCGAGATCATCAGGATCTTGCCCTTGTTTGTTGTTTGCTTTTTCTAATACGCCCATACGCATGACATCGGAGTCCTGTTTCAGACGATTACCCAATGTGACCATATTTTCAACAAAGCTACCACCAAAGGTCTGTTTTTGTCCTTTGGAGGCCATACCAAACTCTGTGATCATACCACCCATACCATTGATGAAGGTGACGATATTGTTTGCCATATCCCCTTGACCTGCCTGTTGTTGTTCTTTGGCGGCGGTATTGATTGCGGTCATCCAGTGGTTCATATCTCCTGTGAGCTGATTGAGGTTTTTAATCAGTTTAGGCACGCCTAACTGTTCGAGCATTTTCTGCATTTCCGCCTGAGATCCCGTGGCGTGAGCGGGTGTAATCCAGTTGTATTGCCAGAGAAGATTACCGACGAGTAGAAGGGCCGCGACTGCTGTTCCGATAAAAAAACGAAAGAGGCGTTGAAAGCGGTGCTCCTGCTGAGTTACGGTATGGGTGAGTTGGGTAACAGCCTGAGTAAGCTGTTCAATCTGTTTTTCGTGTGACATGGCGAACCTTTAAAAATTTGCAAAGAGATGTGTCGATGCACGGCGTATGTTTGGAGTCAAAATAAAAGCCTGTTGATTCTACCTCAGATGTCGCTTTGAATTATACCTCAAAACTTAACTGATTTTATTCAGGTTATCATTTATGCATAAGTTTTTAGTCAGATTTCGGAAAAAGTTTTCATTTATCGTGGTTTGAAAAAAGAGAAATAGGCGACTTTAAAAAGGTATCGAGTCTTTGTAGGGAAGCGGGCGTGAAGAGTGCCCGCTTCCTACATTAAGCCTGTTTTTAAATTTACACCGATTCTTGATAACAGAGACGATGGCTGACAAAAAGTGCGCAAGCCAACAGTACCATAGCACCTGCCTGATGGGTCACAGCTAGTGCGGTGGGTACGTAGAGTAAGAGTGTGGATATGCCTAAAGCGAGTTGCACCACAGCCATTACCAATAGGGCGTGGAATCCCCATTGAATCTGTTTAGGTAGGGTCTGTTTATAGGCCATAATCCAGGTAATGATCACCAGTGTAAAGGTAGAGATCGCCAGAAAACGGTGATTCCACTGTACAGCAGCAATATTTTCAAAGAAATTAATATACCAGGGATCATACTCCAGATAGCCTTCAGGAATAATCCGTCCTCCCATCAAAGGAAAGGTATTGTAAGCCCAACCCGCTTTAAGTCCTGCCACAAAGCCTCCAGAGAGTACTGTGATACCAATCAGGCTACAGATACTCCAAACAAGACGGCGCAGTTTCTGCCATGTTGTATTAATAATCTGGTTGGGTGTCGAGAAAAGAAGACTCAACGCAACCCAGAACATATAGGCGAAAATCAGGAAAGCCAACCCTAAATGGGCGGTGAGGCGATAGGGGCTGACGTGGGGATCATCCACCAGACCACTTTTGACCATCAACCATCCCATCACACCCTGCATGCCCCCGAGTAGTGCAATAATGCCTATACGGTAAGCCAGTTTTTTATTGATCCGCTGACGAAAAGCGAAATAGAGCAGGGGGAGGAAAAAGACCATACCGGTTAAACGGCCGATCACCCGGTGGATAAATTCGAGCCAGAATATCCCTTTAAACCCTTCTAAGTCCATGCCCACATTCACTTTTTGAAATTCAGGCGACGTTTGATACTTAGCGAAGAGTGTCTGCCAATCGGCCTCATTTAAGGGTGGAATCCAGCCGGTAATAGGGGCCCATTCGACCATAGAGAGTCCAGAGCCGGTCAGGCGGGTCAGTCCTCCGACTACCAGCATAATGAAAACCATAAGACAGCTGGCGAAAAGCCAATAGGCCATCGGTTTATCTTGTTGCATGAGCACGCTCCTTATGTTGAAATTCTGTTTAATCAGGTGGCGGGAGAAAATGGAACAGAAAAATAAGGATAGGTCGTTGCCCTGCTCCGATGATCTGTGATACACCACAAAAGATAATTTTTTTAAATTGATTTGTTCGGAGAGTAGATATTATGGCATCCACACAAGATGATGCAAATCCCTTTTCTTTGGGACTTCCAGAAGGAGAGACGCGCAAACTTGCTTTAGGCTGGCTCTGGGTGGGTATTGCTTCACTGATTGGTTCGGGATTGGTGGTGATTCTGGTGATCCTGGCGCGTATTCCAGGCGTCAGTGATCTTCTACCTTGGATCGGCTCTTTTCGTACCGCACTGGTCATCCATGTGGATCTTTCGGTCTTGGCCTGGTTTCTTGCTTTCGCAGCCTTTCTTGCGGCACTCCCTTTAAAAGATGTGGTCGGGAAAAAACAGACGTTAGGTTGGTTGGGATTGGGTTTGAGTGCGTTAGGCACACTGATTTTAACCTTCTCACCGCTTTTGGGCGCCAATGCACCCCATATGAATAACTATATCCCGGTGGTTGAGAATAATGCCTTCTTTTTAGGCTCGGGACTGTTTACGTTGGGCTTTGCCCTGATGGCATTTCACAGCTTGATGGCAAAACCCAAAATGGGCTTGTCAAGCATGCTT
This sequence comes from Magnetococcales bacterium HHB-1, assembly GCA_052043475.1. Classification (GTDB taxonomy): domain Bacteria; phylum Pseudomonadota; class Magnetococcia; order Magnetococcales; family JBQGBW01; genus JBQGBW01. Next base: position 6,392 of record JBQGBW010000125.1, on the reverse strand, counting down.
CAGGCACAGCGCCTGGGGTTAAACTCAGGATTAGTGATCGCACTGATTGCGGTGCTGTTTGTTTTCTGGAGTTATCTGGATATTCGTCTGGATGCAGAGGTGGCTAAGGATCGAGAATACTTCTATGAGGTGCTCTTCTGGAGTGGTGGCCATGTATTACAGTTTACCCATACCCAGCTTTTAGCCTTGGTATGGTTCTGGTTATCGGCAATGTTGATCTCTATCCCTTTGAGTGCCCGTTCTGTGGCCTGGGTCTATCTCATTGGTGCCGCACCGATTCTCTCCGCACCGATTATCCAGGCGATCTATCCGGCGGATGATCCTTTGAATCGTTTCTACTTTACCGAGTTGATGCGCTTTGGCAATGGGATTATCGCATTGATGGCGGGTACAGTGGCGCTTTTTGCACTTTTTAAGGGAAAGAAGCCCACACCAGAGATGAAACCCGCCTATCACTCTTTGATTGTCTCTCTGGCGCTCTTTGCCGGAGGTGGGATTATCGGCTTTATGATTGTGGCGATTAATACCACGATTCCTGCCCATTATCATGGTTCGATTGTGTCCGTCACGGTGGCCTATATGGGCTTGACCTTCTACTTACTGCCAAAACTGGGTTATCCCATTCGTTCCTTACGTCTGGCAACCTGGCAGCCGATTATCTATGGCGTTGGTCAGTTTATGCATGTGGCCGGTCTTGCCTGGTCGGGGGCGCATGGTGTGCAGCGTAAAACCGCTGGTGCCGCACAGGAGTTGGATACCTTAGCGACCAAAACGGCGATGACTATCATGGGGATTGGTGGCTTAATGGCGGTCTTAGCGGTGGTTTTCTTTATCTTTATCGCCTGGCAGGCGTTGACTTATCGAAAACAGTGAGGAAAATTCACGATATTATGCGGGACGGGTTGTCTCACAGGATTTAATGATGGCATCCAGCAGATGTTGTTTGGTGATGGGCTTGCTTAAATGGCTGTCGCAACCACTATCAAGGCTTTTTTTGACTTCCATTTGTAATGCATCGGCGGTCAGGGCCAGGATGGGCGTGCGTGGACGACTGTTTTCTGCTTCCCAGTGACGAATTTTTTTAGTGGCGGTATAGCCATCCATAACCGGCATCTGCATATCCATTAACACCAGATCAAACGATGCCGCCATGAATCGTTTTACCCCTTCTTGTCCATTATTGGCAATCTCCAGTTGATAGGAGGTTTTGGCAAGAAAAGCCTTGATCAACATTTGATTGTCCGTGGAGTCTTCGACGAGCAACAAACGAAGATTTCTTGTGGAAGAAGAGCCTTTCGGGTGACCCTTGTCGCATGCCTCATATGGGTTCTCCAATCCGAGATTGCAGAGAATTCGAGAAAAGAGGTCCTGCCGTTTTATCGGTTTTACCAAAATTCGGTTCTGATCCAGGTTATCAGGAAGTTTTTGATATTTTATTAACATGTCCGATGTGATCATCATCAATGGAATTTCCGAACGATATCCGGCACGCAGACAGCGGGCCATATCAAAACCATCCAGATTGGGCATGCGCATATCGATGAGTGCAAGATCAAAGGGGGCGTTCCGGATGCGCGCCTCTTCCATAATGGTTAAGGCCGAGACGACGTTATCTGCCTGAGTAAGATTGGCTCCGGTTGGCTGGAGCATTTCATCAAGGATGATACGGTTGATGGAATTGTCATCTACAATCAAAATGTTGTAACCGGTTAAGTTTGGAAGATCCTTAGAGATGGACGCTTCTTCACTCGTGTTCATATGGACGATAAAATGAAACTGGCTCCCTTGGTTCAACGTGCTATCGACCCAGATGCGGCCGTTCATCAATGTGATGAAATGTTTGGAGATCGCCAACCCCAGACCAGAGCCACCAAAACGGCGGGAAACAGAATTGTCCGATTGGGAAAACACCTCGAAGATCTGTTTCTGTTTTTCTTCGGGAATACCGATGCCAGTATCAGATACTGTGAAATGAAGTAGGACATCCTCGTCGGCTTGCTGTTTCTCCGTGGGTTCTGCCTGGAGAGATTGTTGGCTGACATCCAGGACGACTTCTCCTTGCTCGGTAAATTTGATCGCATTTCCTAACAGATTGAGCAAAATTTGTCTTAATCGGTTTGAGTCACCACGTAACTGGAGAGGAACATCCGGTGCGATGTGCCAGTAAAGGTCTAAACCTTTTTTGTGCGCTGACATCGCCATCACTTCACAGACCATTTCGATCAGATGTTCCAGATCAAATGTGACGATCTCCAATTCAACATTGCCGGATTCAATCCGTGACATCTCCAAGACGTCGTTAATCACGTTGAGCAGGGTTTCACCAGCGGTTCGACAGACGCTAAGATAGCGATGCTGTTTTTCGGTCAACTTCGTATCTGCCAATAGTTCGGTCATGCCCATAACGGCGTTCATTGGTGTGCGAATCTCGTGGCTCATATTGGCAAGGAATAGGCTTTTTGCTTGGTTGGCCGCCTCGGCACGCTCTTTTGAAATCAAGGCCTCCCGACGTTCGGCATCCTCACGTTTCTTGCGGGTGATATCGGTCAAGAGGCAATGTGTTTGCATAAACCTTCCTTGTTCATCTCTACCGACCCGCCCTTCGAAGGAGACATCAATGATGATTCCATCTTTACGAACCATGCGCAACTCTTTGCTGGGGATTTTCTTCTCCTGCTTAATATCTTGAAAGCAGGCCCTAAAAGCGTCATGTAAATCATCGGGTAGAAACGAGCCAAACCAACGACCGACAACTTCTTCCTGGGTATATCCCAGAACTTCTGACCAGGCTTCATTAACTATCAGGATGCGAGCCTCTTCATCCAGTGATTGGTAACCTAGAGGAACATGTTGATACAATCGGCGAAAAAGAGCTTCGCTATCCTGAAGTCGCTGGTTTTGTTGTGCAAGGCGATTGCGCAGTTTGAAAAGCGCAAGGTGAACCTCGACACGGGCTAGAATCTCTGCTGGTTGGAACGGTTTGGTCAAATAATCGATGCCACCAGCAGCAAAACCTTTGATTTTATCTTCCGTTTCAGATAAGGAACTTAGGAATATCACTGGTATCCTGGCATGGTCAGAATTGTTCTTTAATCGCCGGCAGACTTCAATGCCATTCATATCCGGCAGCATGATATCCAACAAAATAAGATCTGGTGCTTTTGCTTCGATTGATCGTAGTGCTGTGGTCCCATCAATTGCAATGCGTATTTTATGACCGGCCTGCTTTAGAATTTCGGAAATATAGCGTAGAGACTCTGGTGTATCTTCGACCACGAGGATGGTTCCGATTTCCGGTTCTGGTAATGATGAAAAGTTCATCATTCATCTCCATGGTTGTGCGTTGAACGATCCTGATTTACCCCCTCATCAGTCAATTGAGTCAATGCCTGCAAATCGAATGCATAAGCAAGTTCCTGTAGGTGGGTTGCAAGACGTGGCATTGTATCCACTAACTGTGTTGCAAGCGTATGAATGGCATCAATATCTCCTTCAAGAACTGCCTGCCGTAATTGTTGTTGGATATCGGAGGAGAGTGAAGTGAGTGATTGGATTATATCCTCTTGGGATGGACTATTTTCCTCTGTCTCTTTTATGTCCCGTTGTTTGGTTTCGGGTCCCGGTTCCTCCTGATAGTGGAAGCACGTTCCTAAGTGTTTGGTCATCATGTCAAAGATTTCATGTTCACGGAACGGTTTAGCGACGATATCATCACACCCGGAATCCAAAAAATTCTGTTGTTGATCCAGCAGTGAACTGGCGGTCAGGGCGATGATCACGGTTTTGGATTGCTGCGAAATGGCGCGGATTTTACGTGTGGCTTCGATACCATCCATGACTGGCATCTGCATATCCATCCAGATCAAGTGAGGCTTCCATGTGTTGAAGATCTCCACTGCTTCCAGACCATTAGCTGCTTCTTTTGGTGTGATTCCGACTTCATGATAGAGACGACGCAGTAACACCCGACTGGTAATCACATCATCGACGACCAGGATGCGCGGTGTGTCCTCTCCTTCAGCAAGGCCAACAACGCTACGGGAAGGTGACGCATTTTCTTGCGGTTTTGATTCATTGATCACATTGATTGGGATATGAAATTGAAACAGGGAGCCTTTACCTTCTGTACTGGTGACGGAAATATCTCCTCCTAACAGTTGAACAAAATGGCGAGTGATCGAAAGACCCAGACCGGTTCCTTCTAAACTGGAGTGATGTGGCCGTATCTGTTCGAATGGGTTGAAGATTGTTGTTAAGCTCTTTGTGGGAATACCGATCCCTGTATCTTCTACTTCAATGTGAAGCATGACTTGATCATCAATTTTCGGTAAAGGTATTGTGTGAATCCGTAGCGTAATGTTGCCAACTTTGGTGAACTTCATGGCATTACTCAGCAGATTGATCAATATCTGTCGAAGTTTTCCCATATCTAGATCGGCATAGAGGGGCAGGTCGGCGGTGCGTTCTTCGATATAGAGTCCCAAGCCTTTTTCTTCGATACGGATGCGCATCATTTCGGTCACATCGTATATCTGACGCCGTAGATCAACGGTTTCCGTGTTGAAGGTCGTTTTTCTGGCTTCGATCTTGGACATCTCTAAGATGTCACTGATCAGAGAAAGCAGATGTTCACCGCTGTGCCAGATGATATTGAGATTTTCGCGATGTTCCTTTTTAAGTTTTTGACTGCGCAACAGAAGTTGAGCAAAACCAATGATGGCATGAAGTGGCGTGCGCAGTTCATGACTCATATTGGCCAAAAAGAGGCTTTTTGCCTGATTGGCTTTCTCGGCTTCATCACGGGCATTTTTTAGATCATGATTGGTCTGGCGCAGGGTATCTTCAACCTGTTTTCGCTGTCGAATCTCGCGCTTCAACGACCAGGTCCATATCAGAGCGATGAGTATAATGAGAAGAACAACGGTGCTGGCCAAACCGGCATACAAATAGATTTTCTCTAAAGCGACACCGCGAGGATCCACGATACCGAACCATTTATCGTAGATTTGATCATAGCGTCCTGTGGCTTTGATGATATTGAGTCCCTGATTCAGATGGGAAAGAAGCGCTGAATTGCCCTCTCGAACGGCAAATCCATATCCGCGTCCATAGACATGGATAGGAGGACCGACAATTTCAAGATTGGATAAACCAAGTTGATTGATGGTCAATAGGCCAACCAGTCGTGGTGCTAAAGCGATATCCCCTTCACCAGCGGCCAGTTTTCGCAACGCATCCGCAATGGTCTTGGCGAAGATCAGTTGGTCGCTGATTTGATTTTTTAAGAGATAATCATGGGTGGCATCGGCTTCCATGACAATGATGCGGCGTCCGTTAAGGTCGCTTTCCGATGTGATGGAAAATTCGCCGGAGCGGTTGAATATGGCGGCATAGGAAACGGTGTGTGGTGTGGTGAAGTCAAAGACCTTTTCCCGTTCTTTTGAGTAGGATACCAGGGGTAGTGCATCAATTTCTCCTCGTTCCAGGGCTGTACGCACTTCATCCCAAGGACCAACTCGAAATTGGATTTTAATCCCCATGACTTCTGCCACGGCTTTGAACAGATCAACACTGAAGCCGTCTGCTTTTCCATGTTTATCGACAAGAGCGAATGGTGGGTAGTCCAACTCACTACCAACAAGGATTTGATTGCTGGACAGGTGAACTTCCGGGGTTGCTTGGAGTGGCTTTCCCCACAGAAGCAGGAGAAGAATCAGCGGAATGATAGACAGATATTGACATCCGCGCATGATGAATCTCATGGATGTACTCTGTAGACGACTGGTGGCATTGATATTGATAAAGAGTACCATTGATACGCCCAGATTTAAGTTTGGAATTTTCAAAGGAGTCAATTCAATGATCTATCGATTTATGCTGCTTTTCAATATATGACGGATCAAACGAAGTTAAAAAATGTTTTTTTGTTGGTATAAAATTATTTATCTGCGTGGTATGATGATGATCAGACTGTTGCGGTGCAAAATAATGACGCAATTTTCAGTAAACTTACGGCATTGGAAGTATCTAACAGCGACGCCTCCAATTGTGGGTACTTTATTTTAAAGTGAAATATTATATATCAATATTGCTTTTTGCGCAATGAATCGAAGTAGAAAGAAAAAAAGCCCGACCAAGTTTGAGTCTTCCGAAAAAAGCCTGTTTGAGCTTGGGCGTGTTTCCTGACCAGTTAACTGTTTGATGTAAAAATCTCGATAACCGGTTCTGGAATTCCGCAGACTCGTTCTGGATTCGTTTTTTGAGGTAAAAAAACAGTGTGAAACGAAGGGAGTTTTACCCCATTATGCAAGAACTGACTCTGTTTTTTCCGCTTTTCCAGCTATTTGAGCGCACTGGTAGCGTAGAAAGCGCTTCACGTTGCTGGCCAGAGC
>JBQGBW010000124.1:0-11279 GCA_052043475.1 Magnetococcales bacterium HHB-1 | reverse complement strand
TTTTTGGTACAGTGGCTTGGGGTGTTCATCTTATGGGAGATCATGAAGAACTCCTAGAAGGCGACATCTTAGATGGTGAAGATCTTTCTGTGCAATCGCTCAACCCCTTGCGCGGCATTGCCATGACCACGGGACTGAGTGTCACCGATGTGGCTGTAAGGGCTGCACTGGTGAATATTGCGGGGATGTCACGCCAGAAGACCTATGCCAGCGTTGGTTCAGGCGTCATCGTGAATCCCAAAGGGTATGTGTTTACAGCGCATCATCTGGTTAAAGGACTTTCGGATATCCATGTGCGTGTGCAGACACCCTATGGACCGCGTCAGTATGCAGCAAAAATTGTTAAAGCGGCACCGGAACACGATGTGGTCTTATTGAAGCTGATTACACAGGATGTTTTTCCCTATCTGTTACTGGATTTAAGCCAGCCTTTGCGGGTTGGTGAACAGGTGAAAGCGTGGGGAGACCCCACCGGAACAGAAGCGGTGAATCTTCATGGTGTGATCCAGGGTATTGCACGCAATCAGCCGGTGATGATTGGTAAAATGCGTCTAACCCACGTCATTGCAACCAGCGCGGTAACCCATTGGGCACAGAGTGGTGGGCCACTGGTCAACATGTCGGGACGTTTGGTGGGGATTAACCTCGCGATTCAAGATCCGTCTGGACGTGTGATCGGTTATGCGATTCCTGCTCAGGTGCTTCATACCCATTTTCAGGAAATTATTAATTTTGCACCACCCAGTCCGGGGCGTGCGGCGCTAACGCCAAACACGCCAGCTAAGGAGCCGGTGCTTTCGAGCACCGGTGGTGCTCTTACAGGAGGAGAAACGTTTACAAAAGAGACCACAGGCGAAACCACCGGACGTCCTTCGGACCTCTGGTGGAAAAAAGCCCGTCTGGTTGCCCAGAGTGAGTTAGGCCAGAATGCCGCTGTCACACAGACGGTGGTGCCCGATGGGGCTTCTGGAAAAAATGTCACCGTTGATCCAACACATAATACCGATGCGCCACGGATTTTTGGCTATTCGGCGAGTAGCTTTGCAGGGCTTCTGATGCTGGGGTTTGTCGCGGGTATCAGTGGTGGCATGATGACCATGGGTGGCGGAATTATTAAAGTAACAGGATTAATGCTATTTTTTGGCTATGGATTGGTTCTTGTCCGTCCGATTGCCTATATTACAAATATTTTTATCTATGGTGCGGCGGCTGTTCGTTATCGTAATGAGGGGTTGACCCGGTTTAGATCACTGAAATCGCTGGTTCCCTGGGCCGTTGTTGGTGTGATTGTTGGCTATTTTATTGGTAATATTTTAAATAAAACGACGATTCAGATTTTACTTGGTGTTTTTGCCCTGCTGTTGGGCATCAAAATGTTTTTAGAAATTTTTGAATATTATGGCGAGAAGAGAGCGCAAAAAACGGCGAAGCATACGGATGATCTTTCACCCCTTGATGGATTGGATGATGTGGCGCAACATGCAAAGCCTGGTGCAAAGAAAACAGAATCCACAGGGACCACATTGCTGCACGGTTTAATGGGATTGCCCATGGGGGTTATCAGTGGCATCTTAGGGATTACAGGGGGCGTAGTTGAAGTACCGCTTCAGCGCTATGTTGCAGGTATCCCTCTAAGGGTGGCTATTGCGAACAGTGCAACACTGGTCTTTTTTGCCTCTCTGGCTGGATCGGTGGTGGCATTGATCCATGGCGTGCAGACTGGATCTTTTGAGTTGAGTACACCCTTGATTATGGCCGCCATATTGATTCCTGGTTCCTATGTTGGTGGACGGGTTGGTGCTTGGTTGACTACGGTGGCACCCTTGAATGCCTTGCGCTGGCTGTATGCGATCCTGATGCTGGTCATTGCTGGGAGAATGATATTATGGCAATGACTCCCCAGAAAAATATTGGTGCAATTATTGTCGCGATTGGTTTGATCGCAGTCATCGTGGTGATTGTGGTGGGGCTTTTCTCTAAACCATCTTACAATACCTCCTTGATGGAGCGTGGCGTTGATCCACAGCAAAAGATCTCAGAGCGTTCTTTGCAGAGTAGGGGAGGGGAGCTTCAGGCCAACATGGATGCGCTTTTTCAAGTTCCAGGTTTACAACTGGCGAGGCCACCAAATCCACAACAGTTTGCACCACCACCTAATCCAAATCGTATGCCTTATCCAGCGGTAACACAGATGGGGGGGATGGATAGACAACCGGTGTCTGTGAGGAATCGGGTGCAGCCTTTAGAGCCTCAGTTTCGTGGAGAGATGCAATCGAATCGGCGCCAAAAAACAGCTTCAACGCCTGATCCGGCGGCACTAAAGGCGTATATTGCACCAAATATCCAGATGTCTGAAGCCCATTGGCAGGGGTTGGAGGCGCTCCCTTTGAGCAAAGAGCTGAAAAAAAAGCTCAAGCTTCCTAAAAATCTGCGCGGCGTACTGGTGGATGAAGTGACTTTGAATGCCGCTGCTTCGGGGGTGATGGCAGGTGATGTCCTTCTGGCCATCAATAGCCGTCCAACCCATAGTTTAGAGCAGGTGGTATCGGAATCAAAACGGATACAGATGCGTCAAAGTGCCACACTGACGGTGTATCGTAAAAAACGGATGCATGTCTTTACCATGACTGCGAGGGGAAATCTGGGATTTGCCCAGGTGGAGAGCGCTCCTATGATTCTTCCGGGCGAGATTATGCCTCATCCTTATCGTGGAGCCTGTACAACGTGTCACCCTGTTGGAACAACAGGCCATATTGTGCCAGATCCAGATGGCGTTATTTTACCGCCGCCGCCGATTTCAGCCAAAGCGAAACGGCCTCATCGAGACCATGGCCCCTGCCGGGCTTGCCATGTCATTGTTAATTAAACCTGTTTGGATTCTGTTGCCAAAGAGTTAAAGATAGAGACCATGAATAATAAACATAGCTCTGCAAATATATTGGATGAAATCGGCCTGATTTTTTATGCCGGGCTGCAAACCATCCGTAAAATCTCTGTTGCAGCCATCAATGGCTTTAACCGTCTGTTTGTTGTTGATGCGGACTTGCGTCTTGACTATTACCAGAAACGGGGTATTCAATACACCAAGCGTGGGCGCTACTGGGATGCCATTCCATTATTGGAGTCCTGTGTATCTATGCGTTCGGATAATGCCAATATTCTCTTTTATCTGGGGTACTGCTATCTGAAAACAGAACGGCATCGTGAAGGGGTTGAAACCTTGGAGCGTTCGCATCAATTGGCGGACTCTGGACCCCATGTCAGTTCGATTCTGGGCATGGCTTATATTCAGAACCGTGAATATCAGAAGGCGGTGGATCTTCTAGAGAAAGCTTTAGAAAATCATCCAGATAATTTTAACCTTAACTATCGTCTTGGTTTGGCTCTGGATAACTTAAAAGAGTACGATCGTGCTTTAACCGCTCTTGAGAATGCGTTGCGTATCCGTCCTAATGAGACCAAAGTTTATCAGTCGATTGGTTTTATTCTGGATCAGCAGGGCAAGAGGGATGAAGCGGTGGCTTTTTTCAAAAAAACAGCCGAACTGAAAGAGGGTGGCCAGGAGTAGGAACCCCTGTTGAAGTGTACACTGATTTTTTCTGGACATATCAATGGTATGGCTCTTGAAGGAGCATAGTAAGGCAACATGGAAGATCTGGAAAAGTTTGATATCGAAGAGGTGACGCGTAGTGAACGCCATCAGCGCATGAAAAAGCTGATGCGTCAGCTTCATGAGGAGGAGTTGGCGGCACAACGGTTACGCCTGCCACCGATTGGCTCCAGATCGATCATCCTCTTTTTTTCGATCACCTCCATTTTGGTCTTTGGTGTCACGACACTCTATAACTTTAACCGCTTTGTTCTTTTGGAAGAGCGTGTGCTCTCTTCTCATGGCCATGTGGAAGATGCACTGCAACGTCGTCAGAATCTGTTTGGTAATCTGATCAATCTGGCGTTAAACCAATCGGCTCTGGAGCAGGAAGTTTTTCGTCATGTGGCCGATGTCCGTCGTGAGTTGATGCATGAGGCGAATCAACGACAGCTTCTAGAGCAGAAACTTGAACAGACGTCGATGCAGAATGTAAAACAGCATGGTGCCCAGTCACCACCAGCCCAAAAAGACGCATCACCTCAGATGAGCAGTGATAAGCAGCAGACCCCATCGGGGACATCTGAAAAAACGGTTCAGGTTGCAAAAGAAACCGCAGGAGGGAAGGGGGCTTTACCGCTTTCAGGAATGGTTCAACAGGAGCAGGCTTTGAAGCTCAATCAAGAGCTTATGGCGATGTTTGGGCAACATAAAAATGGTGTTGCGCCACTCTCTAAGCTGCTGGCTGTGGTGGAGCAGTATCCCAATATTAAAACAGCGGATACCTATCGTCAGGTGATGGAACAGCTGATGGACCTGGAGAACCGCATTGCCATGCGACGGGATGAGTATAATGAAGAGGTGCGTATCTACAATACACTGATATCCTCTTTTCCATGGTATATTCTGGCAAAAACAACCGGATTTGAGCGCTACGACTATTTTAGTCTGAGTACTGGCGAAGAGAAACCACCGATTTTATCACCTAAAACGTTTAATCGTCTGTTACCCGTTCTGCCTTCGCGGCCTGGAACAGAGCAAAAATAGTGGATCTATCCAGGGAACTGGTCTTATGAAGTATGATTACTGTTCAGATTGCCGTCAGGAAGTGACCTGGTGGTCGATTGGTATCAATATTTTTCTGGTTATCTATAAAGGAACCCTGGGGGCTGTAACGGGATGTGCCGCCCTGGTTGCTGATGCTTTTCACTCTTCTGCGGATGTGATCGCCAGTAGTGTAACCATGGTGAGTATTCGGGTCTCCAATCGACCCTCCGATGAAAAACATGCCTATGGCTATGGGAAGATTCAACATATCTCCTCTTTGATTGTTGGTATTCTTCTCTTTGGTGGTGGCGTGCTGATTCTGGTCGATGCGGTCAGTTCAATTATCACAGGAGACTATGATGCACCGCACTATGTTGCTCTGGTGGGTGCACTGGTCTCTGTGCTCAGTAATGAACTGATGTTCCGCTATCAGAGTTGCGTAGCCATCGAAAATAACAGTCCTGCGATTATGGCCAATGCATGGGATAACCGCTCTGATGCCATCTCCTCGGTGGGTGTGATGATCGGTATTCTGTTTGCTACTGTATTGGGATTTCCAATTGCTGACCCCTTAGCAGCGATTGGCGTGGCCTATATGGTGATGAAAATTGGTTTTGAGTTGAGTACCGAAGCGGTGGATCATCTGATGGACTCGGCGCCGGAGAGCGAAGAGGTCGAAGAGATCTATGGCATTATTAAGAAGATTCCAAAAATTCATCGTGTGAACTATCTTCGCGCCAGAAGCTTGGGTGAAAAACTCTATGTTGAGCTGGATATTGATGTAGAGAGCAGCTTAAAAGTCTATGAGAGTGATCTGATTGTTGAATCATTAAAGCAGAAAATTTTCCAACATATTGAACATGTTGGACAGGTACAGGTTTTTGTCTCACCCTCAGAAGAAGATCCTGGGCTGGCACCCGAACCCGCACTGTAACATTGAAGGGGAGTGGAATACCGTGTCCAGACAGCTCAATCCCGAAGATTGGTTAACAATTATTGCTATTCTGTTTGTGGTGGGAATCAGTATTATCGCACTGTTACCAGAGGGTGCTTGGGAGTCCTCGACAAGTAGCGTGGCACCGCGTGTTCAAGCAGAAACAGCGCCAGATCGAGGGAATAATACCATGATCTCTCCTGCGCCTCAGATGGTCATACCGCAGCAGCGCAGGATGGAAGCTCAGCCGCCGCCTCAGGCTGTCATGCCGCAGCAACGCAGGATGGAACCTCAGCAGCGTCCTGCTCAAGCGGTCACACCAGAGCGGATTGGTCGTGTGAAAGCACAACCCGGTTTGATTCCATTTGAACAGGCCAAAAGGGTGCGTTTTAAGGGAACGGTGCAACAGATTACTGAGGCGCCTCGCAATGATGGGCATCTGCATCTGTGGTTGCACGATGCCAAAGGGAGAGAGATCCATCTCTCTGTTGCACCAGACTGGTTTCTAACCTATCTTGGTTGCCCGCTTCAACATGATATCCTGGTTGCAGGATCTGGATTTCAGTTTGATCGGGATACAAAATCTCCGCTGATTTATGCCAAGAAGGTGATTATCAATAATCGTACCTGCCATCTTAGAAATGATGAAGGGTTTGCGCTTTGGTCGAACCAACTGCGATAGAAGGCCAACATCATGGACAGGCAGCAGATGAAAATATGGGGTCTTCTGGTGGTCGCAGTTCTATTGGTTCTTGTGATTGCATTAGGACTTTTTGGGAAAGAAAAATGGTTGGGCGATCTATTCTCTTCGCCGGCCCAGGTTCCTTCGCGGCAGCTTCGGGGAGAGATCTTAGGAATGATGCCGAAGCCTGCGAATCCAACCATGCGGGAATCAATTGTCAATACCGTGGCGCCTAAACCGCTGAAGCGTATGGTGGTTAAACATATTCCGCAACTTTCACCAGGTGCCGCAATGCCTCACCCCTATTGGGGGCCCTGTACAAAATGTCATCTGATTCGCGGTGGAGCGCCCGCAGGAAGTCAGCCCGCAACCCCCGTGGCCAAAGTGTGGGAGAAGGTCTCTGCGCTTCAGAAGGTGGGACCGCCTATCCTACCCAACTCTTCTCGCCCACACCCACCATCAGGACGCTGCATTAAATGTCATGATGTGGTTGTGCAAGTTAAACCGCGATAAGCCGAACGGAGATAGTTATGTCAGAAGCAAGTCCCCCCAGCAAAGATGAGCAGACGTTTATTGATAAGATCTCTGTGATGGAAGATCTTCTGCGCCGTATGATTCAGGTGCAGGTATCCTACGCTAAAATCTATAAAAACCTTGAGACCAAGATTATTAATACGGAAAGTCTGGTTAAAGGGATGCGGCGAGATCTGGATCGGATTGAAAATAAGTTGGCTACGCTGGATGATCATGTGACCGTACCGCAACAGATGGCCGAAATGAACGCGACACTGGAGCAGATTTCTCATCAGCAAGAAGAGATGGCGAAACCCTTAAGTGATCGGACAGATCCGCGTCTGAATGTGTTCGTTAAGCCTTTGATCGATGTGCTTAAGGAGGAGCGCGAGGAGATCGAAGAGATGAATCGCAACAATCTTTCTAAACTGATGAATATGGTCCAGTCCGGTGAGAACCTGAGCGATGAACAGATCTCTAAGATGTTGGAGAATATTGGCGACGGTGTAAAAAACTGCCAGGATAAATTTCGCCAACAACAGAAAGCCATCCAGGATGTTGGCGTGCCATTTAAAGAGATCAGTGATCTTTTCCAGGCCAATTTACGCAGTATTATTCAGGCTCATGATATGTTAATTCAGCTCAGTTCTGAATTTCCAAACTATCTTGGCGAGATTTATGATACCTATCACGAGCATGCGCGTACAGCAGAGACCTCTTCTTCGTAAGTAAAATCTTCTTTCATGCGAGGTGTGATATCATGGTTCCTCTGATCTATTATGGTTTATCTGTTGCAGCAGGACTGCTGGTTGGTAAAGAGATCTTCTTAGATGCCCCCTCGTCGTCTACACGCCCAAAAGCAGGTTCATTGTCCCGTTTTAATCGGCCAGCACCTGCAATCTGGTTGTTACGTGAATATCTGATACAAGAAAAAACGCTCAACCTGGCCGTGGAAGATATTCCTTTGGATAATCGGTTTGGCAATAAAGTGCTGGTGAGTGAACATGAGTTTATTCGAACGGCAACGATCTCTCTGAAATTAGGCAAAAATCGTCAGAAAGGCTCTTCAATAAAATCCCAGGTATGGCCTCTTTTAGAGAGTGTTGTGCAGAAAGAGCTTGGTAACTTACTCAATATTGAGTTTGGTAGCCAGATTACACGCCGTGTCAAATTAACTTTTTCAACGGATCCTGGCGCATTGGTTAAATACCGGGTCATATGGCGTCAGGACTCTCGACGTGGTGTGTTTGAAACTAAAATTGGTTCACAGATTTATCATATTCCTTATTTGGCCACTTTTGGACTTTCTCACTCTGTAGAGAGTGTGGCGGCTGTTTAAAAGCGTTTATCTGGAAAATACGTCTGCTATCGTTGCGTGAATACAGCGGGCTGTACATCGTAACTTTGTGTTCTCTGGTGCGGTTTTAGTAAGACTCCAGTAAGTTAAAGTACCGTTCTTAAACCAATCATTTGTTCCTTTATTCTATTTTTGTGTTGTCTCTTTTGTGTTGCCCAGACCAAAAGGAGGGAAAAATGTCTATCGCAAATCGCGCCCTGTTGTTCCCAATTGTTTTGATTCTAACGGTTGTTTTTGGTCCTGTTTCTGAATCCCTGGCGAATGAACGTCTCTATACGGTTCAAGTTCAGGCAACACAAGATGAAAGTGTTGTTCAGGACTCATTGATGTGGTTGCGTGAAAATGGTTATAAACCGTTTGTTCTATCAATCAATGATCGAAAAGGACGAACATGGCAGACGGTCCATATTGCGACCTTTCGTGTTCTTCAAGATGCAAGAGAACGACTGAATTCATTTAAGAATAAGACGGGAAAGAATGCGGTTATTGTTCCCACTACAGAACAGCTTTATCGACGCTTTGTACTGCGTCGTTCAAAACTTCTGGTGCGTTTAAAGCATGAAAGAGCTGCCGCCGCCGAACTTGAAAAAATTGCGGCAGCCGAGGCCGTTGCAGCGGAAAAAGCAGAAGAGCAGATTACAGAGCAAGCAGAGTCCAATAATCAAGAGCAGGTTGCATCAAACACCGACTCAGAGGTGCGTGCGTCCGATCAGACAGTGGACGCCTCAAATCAGCGCATAACAGATACGGCTCAGACCACAGTGAATAGGGATGAAAGTCAAACAACGGCATCTTCTGTCACAACAGAAGCATCAGAGACAGAAGTCCCTTCGGTACCTGAGTCTGTATTACCATCTGAAGAGACCCCTTCGACATCTCCTGTCTCCGATTCTCTTGCTGGAGATAAAGGTTCTGTATCAGAATACAGTACGGATGAAAAAGCGCGTCAACAGACTGAAGAGCAACAGAATAAAGAAGCCTCTCAAAGGGAAGATACAACAGAGACCCAAACATCTGAAGTTGAGAAACAGGCTTTGAGAAGAAGCGAGGCATTGCAACAACAAGAGCCTGTGGCGACAACGGTTTCAGAGGGAGAGGCCGTATCTACTGATTCACATAAGGCACCTTCTGCAGCAGCAGAGTCATCATCCGTACCGTATCTCTGGATTCTTCTTTCACTGTTGTTACTTGCTGTCATTGGTGGATTATTATTGAAAGTGCGTCAATATCAGCAGGCGCAGGTTAGAGAACAGAAGCGACAGAAAAATCTGAACCGTGGCATGATCTCTATTCAAGAGCGTGAGCATTGGTTTGATTTTCCCAAAACGATTCCGCTCTCCCGTCTATCTCACTTTGTTGGCAGACGTAATCAACTCTTGAAATTGCGAGGGGCGCTCATTGATCACCCCAAAGGTGCTAATGCTTCGCCTCAGGTTGTCTATGGTATGGGCGGAATTGGAAAAACAGAGTTGGTTGTAGAGTACGCTTATCGTCACCTGGATGACTATCAGAGTATATGGTGGATTAATGGTCATATTCCTACGATTGTTGCGCAACATATGGGGTTGGATCAGGCGGATATCTCTTCGGTTTGGGCGTCGATGCAGGGTTGGTTTTCTGCCAATAAAAATTGGTTGATGGTCCTTGATAATGTGGATGATCCCCAACAGATTATGTCTTACCTTCCCGAGGGAGAAGGTCATATTGTGATTACAACGCGTCATGCGAATTGGGATGGTCGTTTTAATATGCAGCGTCTCAATGCATGGTCTAAGGGTAAGGCTAAAGCGTTTATTGAGCAGCATGACCCAGAGATGTCAGAGGCGTCTGTCACAGAACTGGCCAGAACGTTGGGTGGATTTCCGTTGGCGCTTCAACAGAGCATGACACATATTGCTCAGCTTAATCTTTCTGCCAGGGATTATCTCCAGCAATATCAACGTGACCCTCTAAAGTTTCTCTCCATGGGGCAGTCGGCTACGGCACGTTATTCCCGTTCGCTGGTTGAAACCTGGATGAACTCTATTGAGCGCGTACGGCGCAGTGATTCTGTTGCCATGGGTACTTTGAACCTGTTGGCTTTTCTGGATAGCAAAGATATACCCAAAAGTTTAATTCTGGATGATCGTGAGCAACTTCCCGCACCTTTAGATCGTGCAGAAGCTTTGGCTGATCTGTTTGCGTTTCATAAGAAAGTGATTAAGCCGCTCAGTCGCAATGCATTGATTATGGTTGATCGTGATTCTTTGTCTCAGCACAGTCTCTTACAGACTGTATTGCGTGAACAATTGACTGTTGAAGAACGTATGCGTTGGGTTCAGGTGGCTTTAAACCTAATCAGTAAAGTATTTCAGTATAAGCCGCATCAAACATTATCTCAAAGAGAACAAATGGGCCGCCTTTTGGCCCATGCCATGGTGATTGCAAACCATGCAGAACAGAATAAAACAAAACAGGTCGAACAGCTTGCAGGTTTGTTGGATCATATCAGTCGTTATCTGGCGGACCTTGGGCGCTTTGAGGAAGCGAAAGATTTCTGTAGTCGAGCTGTTACGATGACAAAAACAGATCTGGGTTCGTCGTATCCGGAGTACAGTGCGCGTCTGAATACGTTGGGGTCTATTCTAAAATCGTTGGGATTGGTGCAGGATGCGCTCTCCTGTTTCCGTAAAGCCGAAAAGATTGATCTTCAACGATTTGGTGCGGATTATCTCCATCTGGCGGTCTATAAACTCAACATGGGAACCCTCTTTTATCTGGAGAAAAACTGGCAGGAAGCAGAGAAGCATTACAAAAAGAGCTATCAGCTTATCCAGAAAAATGGTGCGATGCGAACTGGCCTTGCAGTAACCTGTCTGATTAATTTGGGCCATGTGCGTTGGATGAAGGGAGATGCTTCGGCTGCAAAACGCTATTTTGAAGAGGCACTGCGTACGCAGAAAATTTATCAGTTAGATCAGTTAACGGTTGCTCTGGATATTCAGATGTTGCCTGAGGTGATTGATCAGTTGACCGAGTTGGATGCGGCCAGAACATTACAGAAAGAATCCAGTAGGGATATGTTCCAGAGCATGGATGAGATCCAGACGATTCTTGCAGGCAAACCGCAATCAACAGAAAAACAGGAAACACTCAAAAAAGCACCTGTCATTCAATC
>JBQGBW010000123.1:0-11437 GCA_052043475.1 Magnetococcales bacterium HHB-1 | reverse complement strand
ACCCCCCACACCCCCCGTTGGGGGAGACCCCCAAACCCCCCTTCATCACACTGGCTTGGATTAGGATTTTCAAAAATGGTCTAAACAACGTCTGCATTAAAAACGGAATAGGCGGTTTTGACGTCAATCTCTGGTCTGGTTTAAAAGAACATGCACTGGTCAATTCAAAGTTGGTTAGAAATATAGACTCTAATGCCTCTAAAAGGCCCATAGCGCGTTTTTTTATAAAAATTGATATGAACGTACCATTTGGACGATAAAATGCGAAAATTAGCGTTCTCAGGCGATTGAGATGGTGAGCGCTTACTTAGAAAATGAGATCATTTTTCTACTTTCTCAATCGACTATCATACTCAGTCGTGAGAAGATTCTTATCTATCTTGTGGTCTGGAGTTGGACATGTTTTGTAATCTTTGAACATTTTTTCACCCATTGATCACGCCTCTTTTATGTTTCGGTATATCGCTATGGAAGAGAAGATTACCCGTCGTCGTTTCGGCAAAAAACTAATCATTGCAGGCTCTGTGGCCATCGGCGCATTGGGAGGTCATTATCTCATTGATCTTAATGATCAGATCACTGCCAGTCGGGCGGCTGATGCGTCTGATCTATTGAATCATTTCCTGTTCTCCTCTGCTCAGGATACCGCCCCGCTGGCAAAAACCTATATTGCGCAGCACGGGTTTAAACCGGATACATTCTCTCCCTTCATGGAGGCATTGTGGACCACGTTTCAAAAGGCAGATAAAAATCCGGATGCAGTCAAAAAACAGTTGGCCAAAGCCATTCAAGAAGATTATCAGCAGGGTCGAACAGTCTCTGTGCGCGGTTGGTTTCTCTCAGAGACGGAGTGTAAGCTCTATGCCTGGTTCTACCAAAAACATAAGACTTGAGAACAAAAACCATGAACCGTGATCAAAAACTGGTTTCTATGCTCACAACGCTTGGTCTCTGGATCTTTATGATCAACATCAGTGATGCAGACCCCACAGCGCCGATCAAGCCGCCACCCTTGGTGACTCAAAAATCGCCTGAACAGCTCTACCTGCACCATTGTGCAGAGTGCCACGACGATGTAGAAGATCTGGAAGTAGAAGAGCAGAGTGATGAAATACTTTTTAAGGTGATTCGAAAAGGGGTTCCAGGTACAGCCATGGATCCTCTAGATGCTTCAATCAGCGACCATGATATTAAAAATATGATTCAATATATCAGAAGCGCATCACCATGATTGGCTTTCTAATGTATAACAAAAACAGCAATTTAATACAGAATAGGCCATGATAGAAATCGATAATATGATCTTGCAGGATGGCGAAACAAAGGTCGATCGTGCCTTTGTGACCGCAAAAATTAATCCAAACATCTCCCCATCCCATCTCAAGCCTTTTCATGCCGTTGGCGAATGCCCCCCACAACAGTTGCTCAATGGTAACCGTCTGGATGTGATCGCAAAATATGTTTATGCCTACCATCGTGACCTTCGTGCTGCACTCGCCTGGGGGTTAAAGGTCTATCAGGATCATCTTGGGGCGATTACGGACCAACGGTTTCAGGAGGGGGATGGACAAAAATATGCATTCTCCGATTATCAAGAAAAGTTTGATCAGTTGTTAGAGAGCATGGCGCAAGAGGGTTTCTTAGCTGAGAAAGGCTTGCTGCCGATTGATCAGGAGAACGATATTGTTGATGGCGCGCACCGTTTAGCCGCTGCACTCTACTATCAATGCACGATTCATTATGTGCGTTTTAAAAAGAGCCCTCACCGGTTTGACTACCGTTTTTTCCTGCAACGCGGCCTGTCACGAGATATCCTCGACCATCTGATATTGCATTATGTTAAACTCAATTCTACGGTACGGATTGCGGTGCTCTTTCCGGTGGCCGACGATCACAACCAAAATGTGGTCCCTCTTCTGGAGTCCTGTGGACGCTGTTTTTATGAGAGAGCGCTTCATTTTACGCGTCAAGGGCGTGTAAATCTGATTCGTCTTCTCTATCAGGGTGAGGCATGGCTGGGTGATGGTAAGGAGGAGACCTCTGGATTACAACAGCACCTCTATAACCGATTTAAAGGGGATCATCCGGTTCGGTTTTTCTTCTTTGAGTGTGCGGATCTTGAAAAGAGTCTGCGGGTAAAAAAACAGATCCGCGATCACTTTAAGATGGGTAACGACTCGATTCATATCAATGATACCTATGAAGAGAGTGTCCGTATCAGTGAGTCCTTACTTAATCAAAATGGGGTCCACCTGCTCAATCACGGCCAGTCTGGACAGACAGAAAACTTTGATCATCTTTTTGTGCTGTTTAAACAGTGGTTGCAAGAACAGAAACTGGACCGTGAACGGTTCTGCATCGATGGCAGTAGCGCGATGGCGGTCTATGGCCTTAGGGATGCTGCGGATATTGACTATCTGTCCCATGGCTATGAGACAGAATCTTGTCCTTATCAATATATCAACTGCCATAACAGTGAGCTTGGTTTCCATGAGAGATCACTGGATCAACTGATTTTTGATCCAGCTAACTATTTCTACTTTGAGGGGATTAAATTTATCTCGCTCAAAACACTCCGTCATATGAAAGCACGACGCGGAGAGTTCAAAGATCAGAAAGATGTGCAGGATATCGATCATGTGGATCTTGAAAAATCACTCATGTATCGGGTCAGGCAATTTTTGTGGCAGGTTAAAGAAGCCCGTTTTAATATGAGATATCGACTGGTTCAGGGAATTAAAAAACGTCTTCCCGCATCACTCTACCCGATGGCCAAAGCGCTCTACCGCGCACCAAAAACGGTAAAGATGTGGCTTGGGCCCAGTGAACAACAGATGGCCTATCGTGGGTTCACACTACACTACCGTAAAGGGACTTCATTGATTGCCGGTATCTGTAATGGCCAGATCTACGAACAGCATCTTAGCTTGAAGCTGGCTGAATTTCTGCGAGAGAAAGAGCGCCCTGTTCTATTGGATATTGGTGCCAATATCGGTCTGATTACCTTAAATATGGTCCATGATGTGGGGGATATCCAAATCCACGCCTTTGAACCAGGTGTCGATCAACTTGTCTATCTTAAGAGAAATATCACTGAGAATAACCTGGATCATCAGGTCACATGCTATGATCAAGCGGTGGGCGCCGAAGTGGGAGAGACCACCTTTTTTGTCCATGGCCATAAGCACTCTTCAGGTGATGGTTTTATCAATACCCAGCGTGCCGGTGAGGGTAAAACCGTTCAGGTTAAGGTGACTACACTGGATCACTGGTGGGAAGAAGCCGGCAAACCTGATGTGGATGTGATCAAGGTGGATACCGAAGGTGCAGAGTATCTGGTATTTCAAGGGGGAGAGAAGCTTTTAAGTCAGATCAAACCGGTCATTATCTTTGAGATGGACTCACGAAATCTAAAGGCTTATCCGCATACCGGCGAAGATGTCTGTAACCTGCTTTGGCAACAAAGTTATACGATTCACACCACCACCGGAACCACCGTAACAAAAGAGAATCTGCCGGATCTTTTAACCCTTGGTGTTGATTTTATGGCGGTTTGAGAAAGCGCTTTTATTTAGACTAAATTTAGACTATAATTTGGTCTAAAGAGAGGAAATTATCATGAAACTTGCCAATCACATTAAACCAATCAGCTATTTAAAAGCCCATGCCCCTGAAGTCATCCGAGGTCTTGCCGAGCACCGAGATCCTGTCATTATCACGCTACATGGTGAAGCCAAGGCTGTATTGCAGGATATCAGCGCTTACGAAGAGACTCAGGAGACCATGGCTTTGCTCAAAATTTTAGCTTTGGGAAATAAACAGATTGAAAAAGGTGAAGTTTCGCCAGCATCCGAGGTAATCCAACGATTACGTAAGAAATAGTGATGTCGTACGATGTTATTCTAACCAAGGACGCTGAATCCGATATTGAAGAACTTCATGATTATCTTTCTAGATATATCTCACCTGAAAATGCGGATTCTTTTCTCGATTCAATCGAAGACGTCATTAAAAGTCTTACAGAACTTCCAAATCGAGGTTCTTATCCAAAGGAACTTCTGCGCCTTGGTATACGTGATTATCGAGAAGTTTTCTTTAAATCGTATCGAGTAATCTATCGTGTGTTAGATCAGAAGGTGTTTATCTATTTAATCGCTGATCGTCGGAGAGATTTTACAACCCTCCTTGAGCATCGTCTTCTCCACTGATGTTCATACTGAAGAATTATACGATTCACACCACCACGGGAACCACCGTGACAAAAGAGAACCTACCGGATCTCTTAACCCTTGGCGTTGATTTTATGGCGGTACCGCAATGATGGAACAAGAGACCTTACCAGGAATCTCTCTGGTTATTAATACACTGAACGAAGAAGAAAATATCCATGATTGCATTGTCAGCGCCAAGTCGCTGGTCAATGAGGTGATCATCTGTGATATGTACAGTGAGGATAGAACCGCCGAGATTGCGCGATCTTTAGGTGCACGGGTGATCGATCATAAACGGACCGGTGGTTTTGTTGAGCCTGCCCGCCGTTTTGCCATCTCTCATGCAAAATTCCAATGGGTTCTGGTCCTTGATGCCGATGAACGGATGACCGATCCTCTCAAAGAGAAACTGCTTGAGATTGTCAAAGAGGATCAACAAGAGGTGGTCTCCTTCTGGAGCCTCTACTGGTTTTTTGGTGCTTGGGCCCGTCATGGGGGATTCTATAACGGCAAGTGGACCCGCTTTTTTCGCAAACGCTGCTATTTGGAGAGTTACAGCAAAGAAGAAGAAC
This sequence comes from Magnetococcales bacterium HHB-1, assembly GCA_052043475.1. Lineage (GTDB taxonomy): Bacteria > Pseudomonadota > Magnetococcia > Magnetococcales > JBQGBW01 > JBQGBW01. Next base: position 6,654 of record JBQGBW010000123.1, on the reverse strand, counting down.
TGGTGCATGGTAATTTTCGCAGCTTGCGCCGGTCAGACTATAAGCTCCTTGATCTACCCAGCGATTTCTATATTGAACATTACGCCTATCCCACCTTTGAACTTTATGTCACCAAGACGCTTGGAAAGTATGCACGCATTGAGGCGGAACAGTACGTGGAGATGGGACGCCGTTTTTCACTCTGGCGTCTACTCTATGAACCCACCAAAGAGTTTATCTATCGTCTTCTGTTTCGTGGCGGATTAAAAGGAGGCGTTCATGGACTGTTGCTCATTGCACTCTATTCCATGTTTCGCTTTTCGGTCTGGGGTAATGTGTGGGCCATTGAGCGATCTAAAGAAACCAAGAAAACAGATCGATAAAATATAAAAAAAGACGCCTGATTCCAGGTGCATACATGAGATCAACACAAAAATGGCCAGGCTACCTAAAATATCCATCGTCACCCCCTCTTATAATCAGGCGGCATTTATCGAGAAGACACTCTGCTCGGTTCTTGAGCAAGATTATCCTGATCTGGAATATATTGTGATGGACGGTGGCTCAACCGATGGCAGTGTTGAGATTATCGAAAAATATGCAGACCGTCTGGCTTACTGGATCAGTGAGAAAGATCGGGGACAGTCCCATGCCATCAATAAGGGGTGGCAACGGGCGACAGGAGAGATCTTTGCTTATCTCAACACCGATGACACCCTGCTGCCAGGTGCCCTAAAACGGATTGGTGAAGCGTTCTTAGCTCATCCCGAGGCGGTCTGCTGTTTTGGTGATTGTGATGTGTTGAGCAGTGAGCAATATCTCTATACAGCAAAAACCCATGCCACCGGTTTTCGTCGGTTGGCGATGTTTGGTCAGGTCCGCTACCTGCAACAGCCCGCCTCATTCTTCCGAGGCGAGACCGTGCGTCAGATCGGCTATGTGAATGAGTCACTGCATCTGGCCATGGATTATGATCTTTTCCTGCGTCTGGCGGCACAGGGGCCTTTTGTCTCCCTATCGGTTCCCGTGGCCACCGCACTACTGCACACCGATGCAAAGACCTTCACCAACATGGAAGCACACTGGCGGGAACGTCTGAAGGTGGCCTACACCCATGGTGGTTGGTTGGCAATCGGTCAGTTGCCAGATTATTTTAAATACCGCCTGCTCAACGCACTGCCCAAATCATTACAGTACCGAATTCGTAAGATTCGTGGAAATCCACAGGACCATATTATTGCAAGAATAGATCGAACTTAAAAGCCTGTCTTGCTATTGGAGTTCTATTTAACATGTTATTTTTTAATAAAAAATTGGCTGATCGATCCGATGAGCCTTTTATCGGTAAGGATCGTGTGGGGACATCGCGCATCTTTGCCAGTACCGTTGTACGTAACTCTCCTGCATCAGATCCTACAGGGTATCTGATTGAAGTGGACTGGGTTAGTGGCAAAGTGATCAAAAAGGAGCCCATACCCTTAGATACCAACCACCCCTTCTGGAATCCCCGGGGAGGACATCGCGGTGGACGCGGCATCGCTTATCGCAAGGGCATTCTCTATGTGGCCACCGATATGTCGATTTTGAAGTATAATTCGGATCTTGAAATTATTGGTGAGATCAATCAACCCTACTTTGCCGGCCTCCATGAACTCTTTATTGATGATCAAGGGATATGGGTCACATCAACGGTCCATGATCTGGTGATGAAGGTGGATTTTGAGGGGGAGATTCTTGATCTCTGGTGGGGAAGTAAAAGTCCTATCCTTCAAAAGGAACTGGGATTCACCGAGCGGGAACTCAATCTTGAATTAAATTTTCCTGGGGTCTCCTTAGAGGAGGGGTTTGGTCGCTACTGCCGTGAAGAGCGATTGCATGTCAATACTGTCTGGCAGGAGGGTGAAGAGGTCTTTATCTTTGCCTCAAAGCAGAATGCACTGGTGCGTATCCGTCCTGGTCCAGACAAAGTGATTGTTCACGATAAAGCACTGAAGAACTCCCATAATGGGATTATTGATGTGGATGGCAACATCATTATCAACAACACCCAGATGCAACAGGTTTTCTTCTACAGCTATCCAGAAGGGCAGTTTTTAAGAAAGATTGATACCAGAATATCTGGTAATCGGGGTTCAGAGCAGTTTGCCAAAGCGGGATGGCAGCGCGGTCTGGTGCACTGGCAGGATGGGGTCTATCTGGTGGGCAGTTCTCCTGCCTGTATTTTTGAGGTGGATATCCGTAAAAACAAGGTGGGTAAGCTGGTTGAAATTGATAGCGATGTAAACCACTGTGTTCACGGCTTAATCGTTGTGGATAACTTTGCTTAAAGCTCATGAATCAGAAATGTGTTGTCACTGAATGGAATAGAGACCGATATCAACAGCTATGGATGACATGCGGACCACAATCGGTCTTCAATGAACCAGGCTGGATTCAGAGCATTCTTGATTCTGAAAACTATATGGGCACGGTGTCGGTTATTGAGACCTATCGTGATGAGCGTCTCATTGGTTTGTGGCCTGTGGTTGTGCGCCATGGTGAGATGAAAGAAGCTTTTGCAAAACTGGTCGAGCCGCTCTCAACCCATCTGGCGGATTATAATCTGCCGCTATCCAGTGATTCAGATCGGATCGAGGTGATTGTTGCATCACTGCATGAGATGCGTCGCCTTGCGGGTTTTATGGGGCTGGTCATTTTAAAAAAATTGCCGCTCTCTGAGGCAGAACAGCATCGATTGAGCTGTGCCCTAAAAGCCTCTTTTCCTCTTCTTAAACAGAATCAACGGGCCTGTCCACGGCTGCGATTTAAAGCGACCTATGAAGAGACAGAGCAGGCTTTTGGTCGCAGTCATCGTGCGGATGTAAGGCGCCGTGTACGCCGCCTTAAGCGGGAGGGAGAGCTTACCTTCTGGGTCTCCCAACGTGCAGAGGAGATCTTAGAACGCTTACCACTTCTCTTTGAGTTGCACAAAGAGAAGTGGGCACTAGATGGCATCCACTCTGAATTTCATCATCAGGAGGCGTGCCGTTTTTTCCAGAAGTTAAGCCATGAGATTCCAGATAAAAAATGTCACTACTCTGAGGTGCGTTTAGATGATCAGGTGATCGCCGCCCATTTTGGCTTTATTGAGGAAGGTTGGCTCTATTGGTATAAACCGGTTATATCGAACCGTTATCGCCGTTTTTCGCCGGGTAAGGCGCATCTTTCATTACTCAGTCGTGATGCCATCGATCGCAACCTGATTGGGATCGATTTTCTCCAGGGTGCCGAAGGCTATAAAACGTTGTGGGCCAATGATGATAAGCAAAACAGTGATTACATTGCGGCGGGTTGGTTGGGCTGGCCTTTCTGGAAGTGGCAAAATGATTGGCGTCCGCATATTCGTCAACTTTATCTAAAGTGGCGTCATGCGTAAAAAGTTGCTGGATCTCTTCTCACTCGGTCTCTATCTGACCGGCATTCCCTGGCTGGTTCGCCATATTTGTCAGCGGCATGCCCTCTCTATTCTGGTTTATCACGACCCCACACCAGAGACGTTTGATCAACATCTTAATTATCTAAAAAAACATTATACGCTGGTCTCTATGGGCGATGCGGTCCATGCCTTAAGAGAGGAGCGTTTAGCATCATTGGGACCGGCACCTATGGTGATCACCATTGATGATGGGCGTGCGGATAATATTAAGCTTCTGCCTGTAATCCAGCGCCATAAGATCCGTCCGATTATCTATCTCTGTTCTCAGGTTGTGGGAACAGATCGTCTTTTCTGGGATGATCTGGTCATTAGGGAGATGCCTGAGCAAATTTTACCTTTAAAGCGGATGACAGAAGAGAAGAGACGAACCTGGCTTAAAAAGACACTACAGTTCGATTATGAGACCTGTTCAGGACCGCCCGCCGCACTCTCGCTTCAAGATCTCCAGGCGTTGGCGCCCTATGTTGATTTTGGTTCACATGGCCGTTTTCACCAGCCGATGATCTTTTTGAGCGAAGAGGAGCGAACATCTGAACTGAAAATGAGTCGCCAAGAGATTCAGCGTATGACCCATTCGTTCTGTGAACATTTCTCTTACCCTTCTGGATTTCATGATCAGAAGAGTTATGAATCTGTTACGGCACAGGGTTATGTTACGGCACGCACAACGGAATTTGGCTATAATAGAACGGTGCGTGATCTCTATCACTTAAAGGTGACCGGTGCCTCAGATGATGCTGCACTGGTGAAACTGGCCGTACAGAGTACTGGTATTCTGCGTCTGATTAAACAGCGTGATTGGCAAAATCTATGGCCGTGCACCTAACTATGATTCTATTAAAAACATTAGATATTTTAAGTCATCAGTACGATGCTGGTGGCTTTTTTATATGAGTCGGATATTGATGAAAAAGAAAAGAGCATCACATGGTCATCTCTACTGGGGGCAGTCCGATATTGTTTCGGTCTATGAGCAGAAAGATGATCTATTTGAAGCAGAACAGAAACTGTTTAAACGCCATATCGCACCTGGTGACCGTCTGCTCGATGTGGGGTGCAGCACAGGTCGTGTCTCAAAAAATCTTGTTGGGCTCTGCTCCTATATCAAGGGCGTTGATTACAGCGAAGAGATGCTTGAGATCTACCGAAAAGTGCTCCCTGGATTAGACACAGCGTGTCTTTCGATGGATCAACTCTCCGAGGAGGAGGCGAGCTACGATGTGGTACTGATTCCTTATAACAGTCTGGACTATGTTTCATCTAAGGCGTCGCGGTTAGAAACATTGGCAAGAGTCCATGCCGCTTTAAAGCCGGGTGGGAAACTGATTTTTAGCAGCCATAACCCCTTAGGTAGTCTTGGTATCTGGCTCTACTGTCGCCATCCTGGAACGCTACTGCGTGAGTTTTTTCGTCTATTATCTGGAGAGAGTTTTAAACGGGAGGGGTATTTTAAAAATCGGCTGTTCAAAGTCACATTTCAGCACTATTTTGGTCGCCCTCACCAGATTATTCAGGATACGGAGGCGTGTGGTTTTCGCTATCTTGAATCCATGGGCGGTAATCTTGCTTCAGAAAACCGCTTGGTTAATCGTCTGCTTGAAACATGGGTCTATTATGCATTCCAGAAGAAATTGATACATAATTAACGAATAAGAAGTTGATGCATAGTGTTTTCGGTAAGCCGAATGCGAAGCGTATTGAGCAGATTGCCTTCAGCCAGGGTTAAATCCAAGAGTGCTTTTTTTTGTTTGACCAGATTATCCAACTCAGATTCCTTAGCGCTGTTATAAGCCCGTTCCCGCTCTAAAAGATGCCGACTTTGGCTTTTACCCCGCCTAAAACGGGTTCTCTCAACATCCAGGGCCTTCTTGCTGTTGGTGGTAATCTTTTTAAAGTGTATCCCCTGTGCTCTGGTGTTGCGTACATTACGGACTGCGGTATCGACACTGTTGGCAAGGCTGATCTCCAGCGTTTTAAGATTATGGAGTACCTGCATTTTACGCATCTGATTGGCGGTGAGTTCACTTTTACTCTTTATTCCGCCCATGAGCGGTACACGCAACTCCACCCCAATCTGCCACGATTTATAGTCATTATCCCGTGCATCATCCCACGACTCACCAGGTGTTCTGGCTAATCCATTGATGCCATAACTGGCGGAGAGATCCAGTTGAGGAAGGCGTTGATTCTTTGCATAAGCTAACCTGACATCCTCCTGCTCTGTCTTACGTTTGCCCACCAGATACTCAGGACGGTTTTTAAGCGCAATCTCCATGCTCTGATCAAAGTTGACCTGTTTGGCCTCGACCTTGAGTGGATCAGTAGCGGTCAGTTTGGTGCGTGTATTGATGATAGTGGCAAAAATCAGACTACGTAAGGCGTTCACTGCAACCACACGATCCTGTTCAGCAGCGCGTATCTGGGCCTGACGTAACGCTACCCCGGCTTCTGTGGAGAGCAGTTCTGTGGCGGCAGATCGGCCCACTTGAACCCGTTTTTTTACATCTTGATGTAGCTTTTCAGCGATCTGTAGTGAGTTTAAACGCTGTTTTTTCTTCTCCTGACTGAGATAGAGATCCCAGTAGCTGTTGATCACCCGGTAGAGGATCTGCATGGTGGTCTGGCGATAGTTTTGATACGCGATCTCACGATCTTTTTTAGCCAGCGTGATGTTGGAGAGTGCGGCATCAAAGCCTGCACCTTTTAGAAGGGGTTGGGTCAGGGTACCGCTGAATACGGTTTTATACTCATTACCGTAAGTATCATTGGATTGCAGGTTATTGGTCAGTCGGGTGAGTTCGTAGGCAATGGCCACTTTACCGCCAGTGGGGAGTTGGCTCTCAACGCCAGCGGAAACATTGGTATTCCACTCCTGAAAAAGCGAGGTCAATGAGCGGCTGACCGACTCTTGTGCGGTATTTTGATAACGGTTTCCCTCCCGTTGAAACTGACCGGTAATCTCAGGCTCAAAGGTACCTAAGGCATTTTTGACTGCCTGTTCAGCAATGCCCCACTCCAAGCGTTGGCGCTGAATCTGTAGATTATTGTTTTGCGCCAGTTTAATTGCCTCTTTAAGAGAGAGAGAGAAGGAATTGTGAGGGGGAGGGATCTGTGGTGATTTCTCTTTTCCAGCCTGTTTTATGAGGGTAAGCCCAGGCTCTGTTGTGGTTGGTTGCGTGCGGGTTTGGCGCACGGTCTTC
>JBQGBW010000122.1:0-11374 GCA_052043475.1 Magnetococcales bacterium HHB-1 | reverse complement strand
AGGAGCACAGCTGGGTAGCCACGCTTGGAAGGGATAACCGCTGAAAGCATCTAAGCGGGAAGCCCCCCTCAAGATTACTTTTCCCAATGAGAATCGTTGAAGAAGACAACGTTGATAGGCTGGGTGTGGAAGTGCAGTAATGCATGAAGCTGACCAGTACTAATTGTTCCATTGGCTTTTTGAGTTCTCTCTATTCTTAGATCTCCGACCCATTTCTTTCAGTTGTTAAGGTAAATATTTTTCTGAATATTTTTCTGAATATTTTTAAATAGATTTAAAAATTTCCAGCTCTCATAGAAGGGCCTAGGTAAAAGCACATACTTTATGCACTCCTTTGTGCATAAAAAAAAGTTTTCCAGGGATTAAAATATAAAAAAAGCCACAGGCAATTTGAGCTTGTGGCTTTTTTTGTTTATAGACCGATTCTTTGGAGTTCTCTCTCCATCTCAAAATAATATTGAATGTTATCGTGGACTTCTTTTGTCATTAGCTCACCTAAGTCTGGATCTTGTGTCACGCGAGGAATTCGATCAATGAGAGCGTTACTGCTACTTGAATGAGGTGTCTCCCTTATGTTGGATAGTGTATTTCCTATCGTAGTCTGTAGCTCATTGACCCATTTTTGACTTTTCTCATAGTTGTTTTCATCTCAGAATTTGTTCTGGCTGTTTGAAAGGGAGGGCGCACTTCTGGCCAACGCTCAATTATGGCTATCCAGCGCAAGGAATTTCTGAGGTGTGACTCGTCCCTGAATTGGAACTCTGGACTTTTAAACTTTTTAAAAAGATGTAGCTTATTTAAAAAGCGATGGACTATACGTGGGTTTCTGAGTGTAGGGACATTCAATATAGAAAAGATATGCTTTTTGATCCTTTCTTTATCAATCGTTGTCATTTTATCTAAGATTTCAGTTAACTCTTCTTCTAAGAGATATGTTACTTGGTTATCTCCTATAACAGGTAGGTTAAGACGGATAGAGAAAATTTTATCCAGATATTGACGTGGGTTAAAATGATCTGTTTTATAATGCGTGACAATAGCTTGTTCTGCTAACGTAGGGTCAATGGCAATTAGAAAGGATGTAGGCGCATTTGTAGCTGTTAGAAAATGGATCGCTTCTAGAAGAGCGACTTGTCTCTCGGGCAGACAGCGGTCGAGGTCATCAATACAAATAATTAGCTTTTTATTGTTATTTTTTCCAACAATTTTGTTGACAAGTTTTTCGAATTCAATAGCGGTTCTTTCCACAGGATCTTGTCTTTCACGTTTTAAATCGTCTCTTTGTGCATCAGCATCAAAAGCACGGTCAATCATTCTTTGAGCTGATTGTGCTACCGTAGGAAAGAGTTCTGTCCCAGGTACAAAGATAGGTGTTGCTTTTAGCGTTATGGCTGTTAGTCCTCCTAAAAGAGATCCTAGAATTTTCTTATCCACTTTCATGTCAAGATTATCGATAGCTTCTCCTAATTTTAGCACTAAGGGGGTTAACAGGTCAGCATCACCATAGCGCCAAGGGTTTATCCATAAAACGGAAGAAAGGGGAGTTTATTTGTTCAAAAGGCAAAACTCCTGAAAGGAGGAAAATGGAGACGTTATTATAATGCCCTAAAATCATAATGCAAGATTATAATCTAATTATTATGCACTTTTCATTCTGTATTCATAATCTGGAATTTTCTATTTTCAAAAGAGATTTTTATAGCTGCTTAGTGAGGTTAAAAACGAGCATATCGATTAGGAAAAACGCGTACTGGTTAGAAGAGATGTTTGGTAAACCGTAATCTATTTTGAGGGAGGGCAAGAAAAAATATGTGATTTTTAAAAAAAGCCGTCTAAGGTGTTTTCTTAAGACGGCTTTTAAGATTTAAACGCTGTTTTTAAACCTCTGATTAACCTCAACGGTAATATGTTCCAGGTTATCGATTTGAGTTGAACCAAATCAATCTCATTTTGTGTTACCAGAGCGATAATCGCGGCAAAATGTCCCTGACCTACACGCTAGACATGAAGTCTGAAATCTTAGCATGACTCTTATCTTTGGTAGCGTGTTGAATAGACTCTTGCAGATTCTGGGGATCTTCGGTATCAAGCAGCGTCTTACTGCTATTTTTCAAAGATCCCATCGCCCAGATGGCAATCACAATTGATCCAATAGCAGGTTGTGGTTGGTATGTCTTTTCTGTTTGTGATGAGGTCTATAAAATTTAAGATAGCCAGAGAATATCTACAACACGGTAGAGAGAAATTGCGGCAAGAGCCAGGAAAAAGATCCCACTGATGCGATGAAGTAGACTTTCTGGAATCTTTTGTAGAATAGTGCGGCCGGCTACAACGCCTAAAGCAGAGATGAACACCAGAGCTGCTGTGCCACCAGTCCAGACAGCGACAGGATCGTAGCTGCTGGACATGCCTGCGACAGCCAGTTGTGTTTTATCGCCAAATTCAGCAACAAAAATCAATAGAAATGAGGAGAGAATGATGTTGCGGCCACTTTTCTCTTCAACATCGTCATCCTCCTCTTCTTCCTCTCTACTTAGGAGCATCTGAATACCAAAAAGGCCAAACAGTATGGCGACTGTCAGAGCAATCGCCCACTCCGGAACCCAGGAGGCGACCACAGCGCCAAAGAGAACAGCGAGAAGATTAAGAATTGAGAATGCAACGATAACACCAGCCATCACGGGCAGAGCGCGATGTCGTGCTGCCAGCGTCATACAGACGAGTTGGCTTTTATCACCAATTTCAGCGAGAGAGATTAGAGCGAAAGTTCCACCGGCAACGGAAAACCAGGAAGAGGTGCCTTGAGTGGTGGAGAGAATGGTATCAAGATTCATGAGATCCTCGAGAAATGGAGCCGGACTTAGAGACAATACAGGTGTAGCGCTGCGCCCGACTCCTGCCGTGCAACGTACACCTAAAGTCTTGCCAAGTCATTCGACTGCATACGCCATGGTGGAATCACCAAGTATGTTGACGCATGCCTCTCATGGGATTGACTCTGTTTTTATACAGAGCCTTTGGGTGGAGCGGCTACTCCCCTTAGGTAGATGAGATCTTAGTCTTTTTACTTTTTAGAGTCAATGTCTTTTCTGAATTATTCTTATTTAATCTTTTTATGCGTATATGGTGGACTGATATGCAAAGCAGTTCCTTAAACGTTCTGAAACATATCTCTGAGTTTTATGTGTTTCAGGTTGAAAACTGTCTTATAATTAACAGTTAAAATAGACTTATATCTATTCTAGAAAAACAAAGGCGTGTTTTTAGCAAACACGCCTTTAGATCGCTTCATATCTATTTTGGTGCAAGATTAATCGGGAGGGTTCGTGCTTTTCTTGGCATGGTAAACCAGCGGCGGCTGGTTTGAAAACCAGGGTGAGAGATCTCTATCTGATAAGGGCCTGGTTTAAGCCGGATGCCTGGATAGTAGGCTGGAGGATAGTTGAGCAGTTTGATCTGAGCATCTTTGGGCTCTGTTTTAATGGTCAGAGGGTGGCTCTCTGTCCGCCTTAGATGAATCGGGACGCGCATATCTTTGTTTCTGATTCTTACCTTAAAACGGCGGGTTTCATAGCCGGGGTGGGCGGCAAGGATCTGATAATATCCCGCCTTTAAAGCAATACCAGGCTTGTAGGGAGGAACAATGTTAAGAATTTGAATGGTTGCTCCTTCAGGATTAGGCTGGATGGTCAGCGTAAACTCTCCAGGTTGACGTTTAGTCTTCTCTGGAATGAGGATTACTGTATCCGTCTCTGCTTGAGGCAGGGAGATCTGCCGGTTTATGGATTGATAGCCAGGGTGACTGAAACGAAGATTATATTCTCCTGGTGGAAGCAGCATTCCCTGCTCAAAAGGTTGATCTAAACCTTCAATGGTGATCTGGGTTTTTTCCGGTGAAAGGTTTACCATGAGAGGAAATGTTTTTTTCTCCAGAGGGTTCTCCTGGGGAAGAGGTGCTTCCATTTCAGCGGTGGGAGCGTTTTCTTCTGTTCTCTCTTCTATTTTGGTTTCAGCGACCGTCTCTTGTGGGGTGACTTCAGATGTGGTCTCAGATGTTTTAAGGGATTCTTCTTCTGGTGGACTGCTGCTGACCGAATTGGTGGGAGGCTCTTGTTGATTTAGGGTCTGCTTCTCTTCAAGGTTCGAGGTGTTATGCGCTAAGGATGCTTTCTTCTCTTCTAAAGAAGTCTGCGAGTGCGCTTGGGGAGAGGGGGGCGTTTGGATTGGTTCTGTTGTCTCTTTATTTTGCTCTGAATGGTTTTTGTCTGAACCGGTCTGTTCTGAATCCGTCTTGTCTGATTCTGTCTGTTCTGAATCAATCTTGTTTGAGTCGGTTTGATCTGTATCGGATGGTGTTGCTTTTTCCTCAGATGCTACCGCTTCAGAAGTCTTTGGTGCTTTACCCATTGATGGCGTGTTTTTAGTGACGCTCTTCTTAAGAGTGGACTCTTTTTCAGATGTCTCTGATGCAGGGTCGCTCCCTGTCATCTTTAGAACACGGTTATAAAGATCCTGATAGAGGTTGGCGGTTGCGGGATGATTTTTAAAAAAGAGATACCCCCCAGCGGCAATCGCAATCACAAACAGAAGAATCATAAGGAGTTTTAGTGAGCCTGAACGACTTTTGTTGTCAAAATCCTGCTCTGGGAGAAGCGGATTTTTTAATGAAGCCGCTTTACCACGGTTGGCTTCAATGAGTCTTTTGCGTTCTTCGAGCTTTAATCGGCGCTCCTCCTCACGGCGGTTCTCGATAAAACTCACCTTCTGTTGGGCGTGTTCATGGCCTAAGTTGGCGGCCTTCCTCCAAGCCTCCAGAGCGCTGTTCTCCTCTTTTGTATTCTCTAGAACATTGCCCAGGTTAAACCACGCTTTGGGGTGTTCCTGAGTCAAAGCGAGTGTGCGGCGATACTCGGCTTCGGCTTCTGGGAGGCGGTTGGCTTCGTGAAGTATCCAGGCGAGTGTAAAGACCATCTCTGGATTTTTTGGATCCGCTGCAATCGCAATACAGGCGGCGCGCTCTGCGTTTTCAAAAGATTTTTGTCGTGTTGCCTGAATGGCCTGCATCTGGTAGAGAAGAGCGCTCTCTTTGGTGAGGGAGGCGGCAAGGTTCTGGGGGGAGGGTGGTGTGGTCAGATTTTCAGCAGAGTTCTCTTTTTTCGCTGTCTCTTCGTCATCAACCGTGCGCGTCTCCTCTTCGGGACGACTTTCCAGACGTCTGGAAAAATGACTCAGCAGTTGACTGATCTCCTTCTCCAGTTGTTGGAAATGCTGTTGTGTCGAAGAGGGGGTCTGATCTTTCGAACCGTTTTTAGGGGCCATCTCTCCATCCTTAATCCGTGTTGGTTGCGGATCTTTTGGGGGGTTGCAGGGCGTATGATTGGGCAGAGGTGTTTTAAGAATATTCTTTTTTTATGTTTTGATCGGGGGGGGTGAAGATTACCAGCGATCAAGTCCTTTGTATATATCACTTTCATCACCACTCTCCACCTCAGAATCACTTAAGGGTTGGGTTAGATTAGAGATGGTGGGTTCATCATCCTGGTTGCTGGAGACAATGGGGGGATAGGGCTCATCCTCTTCTTCTGAGGGGCGTTCTAAACTTCGACTGGGGGTGGTGGTTGAGATATGCTTTTTAGATTTATCACGGTTTCCACCAATGGCGATGCGATTGAGTTCATCAAGAAGTTTTGGGCTCTTCTTATTTTCGATAGCGTAGGCGTAGGCGGAGACAAGAATTGAGATCCCCTGCCAGAGAAAGTCATAACCTTTAATGGGCTCTCTGAGCAGATAGTGGGCACTGAGCAGAAGGGTGCGCTGGTCATGTTGAAGCGACTTCTCAAGCGTGTTGATATCTTCGAAGCCAAGGGATTTTAAGGCTTTATAAATATTTATTGCATAAAATTTATCTTCAACAATGGTTTTCTCATAGGTATCACTGATGGCTTTATCCTGTTTTGTGACCACACTGTTGGTGCGAATATAGTTAATCAGTGTATCCTGTGTCAGAGGGAGTGTTTGTTGCATCTCCTCTTGTTTGTGGGGTTTAATGAAGTTATAGATCTCATTAAACTCCAGATCTGCCATCTCTAAGAGTCCTGCCACGCGAGCATATTCGCGCCGACGCTCCTTTGGAAACACATCTTTGCTGGTATACCCTAGCTCATTCTGAATCTCTGACCAGACAAACTGGAGCAGTGAGCCCACCTGAATCTTGGCCTTACAGCCCTTAAATCTTTTATACTCAATCAGTTCAAGTCGATTATCCAAGAGTTCTATTGTGTAGGAACGGTCGCGGTAGCCATAGCGGTCGGGGTCCATATGGTCGCCGCGATCTTCGATGCGCGAATGGATGATTTTAAACTCCCGATGAATCAGATAGTCAATTTTATCCACACCGCGTTCAAAGAAGAGGATAATGCGCAGTTTAATCAGATGATCAATCTCCTCAAGCGTCTTATACTTATTTTTAGGATCCATAAGAAGCTTGCGCAGTTTATCGGCCTCCATCACCTCTCCTGTGATGGAAAAAAGGGCGGGTCCGTTCTCTTTGGTAAACTCTTTGAGTAGAGCGATCTGGCGATTCATAAAGTCTTGATAGAGTTCTCTTTTTTCGCTGAATGATTCGAGCAGATCATTGAGAAGGACGTCATCAATCATGGTGAGCCTCTTGGGAAAGATAAGGATGGCTAAGCGTTGTTAAAAGTCAGTTTTAGCGCAGGTTGAGTGACTTTAAGCATTGATAACTTAATTTATGCTCTGTTTACAAGGGGGGATGACGTGTTTTTTGGCTATTTTTTTGTCGAGACTGATAGAGATAGTGGATCATGCCATCGGAGAGTCCCACTTTGGGGACAAAAATTTTATGAATTCCCGCCCAACTCATTACGGAAAGAAACACATCACAGGCATCGACGATCACATCAGCCCGGTCTGGAGAGAGCCCCAATCTTAAGACGCGCTCTTCAGGGGAGAGGTAGGCTAGTGCATCACGGAGTTGACGCAATTTTTCGATGGTGAGGGGTTTATCAGAATGTTTCCGGGTGAGTTCAAACACCTTGGTGATATTTCCACCAGAGCCGATACCAAACAGAGGCCGTGGACCTAGATTCTGCGTCCGAATCCAGTTTTTCAGTTTATTCCAGTTCTGCTCGGTCACCAGATTTCTTTTCATACGCACCAGACCGATATCGAAGGAGCCTGTTTTCTGGGTGCGGCCATTGGCGTTGAGGGTGAGTTCTGTGGTGCCGCCGCCCACATCAATGTAGAGATAAGAGCCAGAGGGGAGGCGTTGGGTGAGTTGGTTTAAGGCGAGGATTTCTGCCTCACGGGCCCCATCAAACATCTGAATCTGAATGCCAGTCTCCCGTCGAACGCGCTCTAAGACGGCACGGCTGTTTTGTGCCAGGCGTAAAGCAGAGGTGGCGAAGGCGATATGGTCTTCAACCTGATTCACCTCCATCAGGTTGCGAAACGCAGAGAGCGTTTTAATCAGTTCGGAAATCTTCTCATAAGAGATATGTCCATCGATAAAAGCGTCTTCTCCCAAGCGGAGGGGAACGCGATAAAAATTGACTTTACGGATAACAGGAGCCCACTCTCCGACTTCATAGATTTTGGAGATGAGCAGTTTGGAAGAATTGGAGCCGATATCGATGGCAGCAAGCTTCACGGACGTTTCTCCATAGTAAGGTACGTAGAGGTTGAGGCGCTTCAAAAGCGTTTGGTAAGGCAAATTTTATGGCTAAAGCGCGTCAATTTCAAACGGGAATATCAAAAATATGTATGAAAAGTGGCTTAGGAGGCATTTTTTATCGGCTTTAATGGAATAATTGTCCGGCATTCTGGCTTGTTGCTGCAGGTGAGAAACAGTCGCCCTTTAAAGCGACCAGAACGCGCTTTCTTTAGTTGCATGGGGTGTTCGCATTTGGGACAGAAGCGCTTTTTTTGCCGCGCGGACTTTTGAGGTGATCTTTTTGTTTTTGCTGTAACTACTTTAGGAGATGCAGAAGATTCTCTGACAGGGTGCGCTTCTTTTTGAGACACTTTTTTTAGAGGTTCAGTGGGTTTTTCTCTGGCGGGAAGAGGGGCTTTTTCTGCGGGCTTCTTTTTTGTTGGTGGCCTTTTTTTAATGGGAATCTTTGAAAGGTCAAAAATGTCATCCAGTTGCAATACGACCTCTTCTGGCTTCTTCTTTTCTGCTGTTTTTTTAGCGTGAGATAAAGATTCTGTTGGCTTATGCTGTTCTATTTGATCAAGAGGGGAGGGGAGTGTTTGCTTTTTGGTGGATGATGGTTCAGTGGATGATGGTTCAATAGAGAAAGACGGAAGAATCTTCTTAAGTGCTTCTTGGATCTCTTCAACGCTGTAGGTTTGATTGGTTTCAAAAAATTGAATAGGAAAACGGGTGTGTTGCGCAATATCTTTGATGAGTTGCTGCTCTCTTTTTTGATCCGCGTTTAGCTCTGGATGATCGGGGGGGGCATCAACTAAGCGGATGGCGCATAGAGGCGTGAAATCTGTTTTATCGCAGAGAATCAGATCGACAAACAGCGCTTTGAGTTCCTGTTCAACGTAAGGGATATGTTCAGGAGAGATGTTCCTGAGTGGCGTGAAGAGTTGATCGAGGCTGGTTTTTCCAAAGAGATGAAAATCTTTTTCTGTCAGCGCGATAAGTTCCTGCATAAAATAGGTGACTTCCATGGGAAGAAAACTATTTTTTTTTTCGCAGAGTGTCGGATCTGACCAGAGTGTTGGCGGTGTGATTGGTGTGCGCCAGAGCAGGACAATAATGGTTGTGGTTAGAATGGCGATGGCAGAGATGACAATCCAAATGGCTAAACTTCCCAATTCATCCACCAGAGATCTCCCTTTGGTTCAGGTTTCAGCGTCTCCATAGTAATACAGATGGGATGGAGCGCAAGGGAGAAGATAGTTTGTCCCTTTGGTTTTTACCGGCGGGCCCCTATGAAGGCGATTTTTCTAAATTTTTTCGAGGGGTGGGGCCGACATGGATAATTTTTTTCTCTGATTCCTCTTCTGCAAGGAGGGGAGGGGGGTGGTTTTGACCATGAACGGACACATAATTTCCTCCCTCTTCGGAGAGTGCGCTTTTAGCCTCTCGCTCTAAGCGGGAGAGTAGACGTTTTTCGCTCTCCTGTTCGGTACCAGAGGTTGCTGCAAATCCGGCAAAGAAGCGCAATGTTTTCTGGGTGATCCGAAAGCGGGTATGCACCAGCATGGCGGCCAGTTGTTGGGCTGTTTTCAGCGCATCTTCTTCAGGTGTGCCAGGGAGGAGGATCAACAGGCGTTCACGATCATAGATGGAGATAAAGTCGCTCCGGCGAAGATCCTGGCGCATGCGTTTTATCAGGGCTAAAAAGAGTCTTCGTCCCTGTTCATCGCCTAAGTGGCGAATAATCAGTCCCATTTTGCGTATACGCATAAAAATGATACTGAAAGGCCGTTTTGTACGTTGATAGTTGAGGCGGTTTCGGCGAAGACGGAGCAGAAAAGCGTAGCGGTTGGGCAGTCCGGAAAAATCATCTTTGAGTCGTTCATCGCGCATCTCAAGCAGTTCTTCATCCAGGGCTTTTAGGCGTTCTTGCGATTTTCTGACCTGAGCCTGGCTCTGTTGCAACTTTTCGGTGACTGATTCTGCATGGTGTTGAAATGTGCTGATCTCCTGGAGAAGAAGATTTCTAATCTGTTTGATATCATCCTCTCTAAGATTTCCCTGCTCCTTTATACGTGTGGACATGCGGTCAAGATTTCCACTGGTCTGGCCAAACTGTTCTAAGGCGCCATTAAAATCTTGTGCCACCGTCATTAAGGTGTCGCGCATCTCCTGGCGTTCCCGGCGCCAGTCAGCGAGGGTGATATCCCCATGATTGATCACCTCTCTTAAGAGGCCGTTGATCTTCTCCCAGGATGGTGGCTTCTCGCTGGAGATCGCTTCTTTGAAGGCGAACGCTTTTTCTCTAAGCCAGGTGTCTCTTTCGCCTAAAAAAATAAGTGTTTCAGCCAGACGTTTAGGGAGGGTTTCTGGCGGCAGATCAGGATCTTCTTCAGGAATAAAAGAGATATAGAGATCCGCCAGCGTTTCCAGTTCATCGATGATATCTTTGGTGTGGGGAAATGCCTCTTTTTTGATGCGTCGTTTAAGCCGGTCGGAGAGATAGTTGACTTCAGGATGGGCGAAGGGGGTGAGTTGTTCAAGGATGAATATCAGGATTTTTTTGGCTTCGTTCTCTTCAATGAAGGTTGGATTTTTAAGGATAAAATCCTTAATCATGCTTAAGGCTTCATCGGTCTTAGGGGGGGCTCTTCTGAGGAGTTGGGCGACGTCTGCCAAAAAGTTGCCAATTGAGATTGTGTCGCCCTGTTCCTCTTTGTTGCTACCCTTCCGTAAGAATTTCATCGTCATACTCTGTTTCTAATTGATGACGGTGCTTAGCCTCCTGTTCGGCCAGAAAGATAAAGGTCTCTTTGAGTTCTTTATCCTGGGCGGTTTTTGCAAGATCCCGGTAGAGACGTTCGGCCTCCTGCTCCTGTTTTGCTGCAAGAATCAACGCATCCTGATAGCCGATGGTTTCCGTCGGAGGATCGACAGCCAGGGTATAGTTGGCAATTTTTAGATCGGGGTCGGGATAGCGGTATTGGCCATTGGGAAGTCTGTGCTGTTTAAGGATTTTCTCCAGGTGTTTTTTATGTTCCAGTTCTTGGGCTGCGTGCTCTAGAAGATGTTTTTTCAGGTCTTTGGACTCTGCTTTTTCAGCGAGGTTACGATAAAATTGGTTTTCGTTCTCTTCGTGGCGGATGGCAAAATTGATGATGGCTTCGAAGGTATCCATATGGAACTCCTATGTTATATTCTAAACTTTATCATTTAAAAGGTATGCTTTTTTAATCTTATCATAATGGCGATATTTTTCAAAAAATAATTGGTGAGGCTATATAGGTCAGTAATTATAAGATGAATGGATAGCTCTTAAGGTTGATGTAAGGTTAACCAACATTATTTCTTCTTAAAGCTATTTTATGCGTTTTTTGGTCAGTGTTGAGGAGACGCCATAGCTCTTCTTGTGGTGCTTTATCCTCTCTGCATTGCGTGCCTCTCTTGCTTTGGTAGTCCTCTTTTGATAAGGATTGACCATACTGATATAGTAGGAGAATCTTCAATTTAAAGTTTGGTGGGAGATTCCCTAATGCAATGCCCTAAGTGCTTTTCCAAAGCTATTGTCAAAAACGGTTTCATTCATAATGGTAAGCAAAATTACAAATGCAAAGAATGTGGCCGTCAATTTGTCCTACATCCGGAAAAGCAACCTATATCTGATAAGACTAAAGGATTGATAGATAGGTTATTGCTTGAAAG
>JBQGBW010000121.1:0-11988 GCA_052043475.1 Magnetococcales bacterium HHB-1 | reverse complement strand
CCACATCAGACACATGTGAAGAAAACACATGGTATAACAGGTATTAATTAGCAATATTCAAAGAAAAAATTAATTCTGTTCATCTTGAGGAACATTGAGAAACACAGCAAAACGCATGCGGTGCGCCGACTGAACCCTTTTTTCCAGATAGGTTGAATCAGCCGTCTCTTTTGATTTTAAATCTTCAGGCAATCCCGCAACCAGAGAAGAGAGGCTGCTTTTTTCATCACGCTCTACAGCGACAGAATCAGAAGACTGCTCTTTAACCACCGCTGAAGCAATATTATAGCCATACGCCATCATGAACGTCGTCAACGTCACGGCCGCGACAGCCCCCCCCACCTTCCAGGAACGGCGCCACCAGGATGAAAAACTTCCACCCAAACCACTATCCTTGATCGCGTCACGCATATCCTCTTTTTCAACGGAAGCACTCTTGCGCACATACGCCGCCAAAAGCGCTTTATGCGCCAAAATATTGATCCGACGCACCAAACCTCTTGAGCCTCGCGTCAGCATGCGTAAAGCAACAGGTGAAAAGAGTTCACCGCCACGAAATCCAGTGGAACGCAGACGCACATCAAGATAAGCACGAACCTCTTCCTGCTGAAAAGGGGCTAAGAAAAAACTGTGTGTAATGCGCTCTCTTAACTGCCGAATCTCATAAGCGGCCAGCTTTTTATCCAACTCCGGTTGACCAAAAAGAACAATCTGAAGCAGTTTATGGCGCTGCGTCTCCAGATTACTCAGAAGACGAATCTCCTCTAAGGTCTCTAAAGGCATACTTTGCGCTTCATCAATCAGTACAACAACCTGTTTGCCATCCGTATGACGCTGAAGCAGAAACTCCTGCAACGTCTGCATCACCTGAAGTCGATTGACATCAATCGGCAGTGTCAAGCCTAACTCAATAGCCAATGCCTGAAAAATATTATCCGGAGAGAGACTCGGGTTGGCCAGATAAACCAGTTCCACTTCCGGACCTAGACGGTGACCTAACAGACGGCAGAGCATGGTTTTCCCACTGCCCACCTCACCGACAATCTTCGTAATCCCTTCACCGCTCTGAATCGCATAGATAAGCGCTTGCAAAACAGCCCCCCGACATCCCCCTTCAAAGAAGAGCTCTCCATCTGGGGTATTGGCAAAGGGAAAACGCGCTAATCCATAATAATCAAGATACATCGCTCAAAATCCTTTTTTGCCTTTGGCCGCAACAAGCCAAACTTAAAAGTTGATCCAAGTAAGAAAGCCTTCAATAAATTAAAGGGTAGGCTCCTCACAGGCTTATAGCTAGCAAAAAAGACGCCATCACATCAATAGAATCTTGAAAAACATTCATCAAAAATTTTAATATAAATATTATCAATCAGTTGAAAACATGTTTTCCAAAAAACAGTCTCAAGAAACCGCGCACTTCTTTAAAAAAAAAACGCGCAAACAAATAAACATCAGAAAAAGTCAATAAATTGTCAGACACCCGCATGCCACCGAAAGAAAAAAAACACCATTCAAGATTCAACCTTTTCAACAAAATCAATCAATGACACAATATCTAAATATCGCAACCGCGCGACAAAAAGTCAGATTCTTAAAAAATGAAAGAACACTTTATCGCATAAGAAACAATTTAACCTCTTTGTTGCCACCAATCGACGCAACAAATCAATACAGCAAAAGAACACAACAAAAAAGGGTCCAGCCCGCTTTTTAATCCATTGAAGAGAGACATTGATGGAAAATAGAGAACATTTTATTGAACAGGTTATTGCCGCACGTGACCGCGGTGCGGCCGTTCAGGTACTGCTCGGTAACAGCCCTCTCCCCTATTTTACGCTTTTTGATTCGGAGCAGACCCGTTGGGATAATCTACGCCACGGAAAACCGATCTCCATAAAAGCCTTAGATCCTCCGGTAGGCAATGTAAGAATCCGTAATATCCAAGAGCCTGCACAACTCTCCTTCTATACAGATCGCGAGATCATTCAATTTAAGTCCGATTTTATTGATATCATTGACAGAGAAACCATTATTATCACCTATCCTGAAACATTTATCAGCAAACCCCAACAGCGCGATGCGGTGCGCGTGGTCATTGATACCAGCCTGGATATGTCCGTCGAGATTATCTATGGTCCCAAAAAAAGCATACGCGCTCAACTCAAAGACATAAGCTCCGGTGGCCTGGTTCTGTTTCTGCCCGAAAAAGCGCCCCTACTGGATCAGGGAAATACGATCAAGCTCACCATTCACGCCCCCCAAAGACCCAAAATCGAGGTAAAGGGCACCATTATCCGCCATTTTCAAGAGACCATTCCCCCCGATCCCCTGCAAAATTTTTATTGTGTTCGATTCTCTATCGAAGATTATGGCACGGCACAGGAGATTGATGCATTGGTGGCCAAAGTTCAACGCATCGCCCTACAGAGGCGCCGTGATCTTTTTCATCATGAGCTTTAACGATGATAAGGAAGACCGCGATTTAGCGTCACCGCCCGATAGATCTGCTCTAAGAGCATCACCCGAAAGAGCATATGAGGATAGGTCATCGCACCAAAAGAGAGCTTAAATGCACTTTTCTGCAACACCGAAGCAGAAAGACCATCTGGACCACCGATCACAAAACAGAGTTCCATTCGACCCTGCTCCTGCCACTGCATCATCTGAGAGGCGAAGCCTTCGGAGGAGAAACTTCTTCCCTGTCGATCCAAAGCAACAATCAATGCGCCAGAACGAAACTGTTTTAAAAGGCGCTCGCCCTCCTGCTTGAGCGCCACACTCTTCTCTCCACGACGTTTTCGCCGCCGATATTCACCAACCTCAACAATATCCAAAGGGTAAAAACGTTGAATTCGCTGGGAATAATCATTTTCCATCGCTGATGCCAAAGAAGAGGCGCTCTTACCCACAGCTAAAAGACGAATTTTCACAACATCTACACCGCCACCTGATGCGCTTCATCCGCTTTGAGCGAGGACGCCTTCCACAGCTTCTCCAAATTATAGAGCTCCCGCGTCTCTCTCTGAAAGATATGCACCACCACATCACCAAGATCCACCAAAACCCACTCACCTAGCGTTAAGCCCTCCACCCCAAAGACCTCTAAACGATTTTCATGGGCAAAACGATCCACCTCTTCAGCCAGAAAAGAGACATGGGGTGAGGAGTTTCCAGTGGCCAGAACAAAAAAGTCAGCAATACTTCCCCGTTCACGCAGATCAAGTGTACATAAATTAAATGCTTTTTTAGAATCCAGATGTTCTGTTAAAGCATCCACCAACGTTAAGCTATCCATAAGCGTGGGTCTCTAAGTAAAGGTTCAAAAAAGATTCATTGATAGAGATGGTGTGTTTTGATGTAGGCACGCACAGAGGCTGGAACCAGATGATCGATCTTTTTTTTCTGTTGGATCAACTGGCGAACATCCGTGGAGCTTATATCCATAGGCGTCATGGGAAAGACAAAATAGCCATAACGGCCAGATTTTTGATAATCCAGCGCATCAGGCTCATGTACCTGATACGCTTTTAGAAATTGTGCTGCCAAAGATTTTTTGATCAACGATTCATATCCAGGACGGATCAATAGAACCAGATGCGCCAGCGTAATCAATTTCTGCCACGATTTCCAGAGATGCAACTCCTCAAAGAGATCCGCCCCCAAAAGAAAAAAGGGCTCTCCCTCATGATGATGACCAAACTGCTGCAAAGAGTCCACAGTATAGGAGAGCCCTGAACGCTTTGTCTCCAGATCAGAGACCTCAAAACGGGACTCCTCTTTGATAATCCGCCGCGTCATCTCCAGACGATGATAAGCTGGAAGAAGTTGCTTTGGTGATTTAAAGGGATGATTTCCAGAAGGCATAAAAAACATGCGATCCAGTTTCATCCCCTCAAGCACCTCTTTTGCCGCACGAAGATGGGCAAGATGGGGCGGATTAAACGCCCCACCAAATAGACCAACCCGTTGTCTCATTGGCGTAACTGCCCTTCACCCAATACAATCCATTTTTGAGTTGTCAGGCCATCCAATCCCACAGGCCCACGCACATGAAGTTTATCGGTGGATATACCCATCTCCGCCCCTAAACCAAACTGAAAACCATCATTAAAACGGCTGGATGCATTAACCATCACGGCTGAAGAGTCCACCTCTCTTAAGAAACGCATCGCCCGTTGATGATCCTTGGTAACGATCACTTCAGTATGGCGTGAGGAGTGGCGTTCGATATGATCCACCGCCTCCTCGAACCCAGAAACCACCCTTACAGAGAGAATCGCCGCTAAATGTTCGGTATCCCAATCCTCCTCGCATGCAGCGGTAATCGGTGTTTTTTTCACCAGCTTCACACTCTGAGCACATCCCCGAAGTTCACACCCCGCCTCATGGAGACGTTCTGCAATCACAGGAAGAAGTTTTTTGGCCACTTTCTCATGGACAAGCAGTGTCTCTGTGGCATTACACACCCCTGTACGCTGCATCTTACCATTGAGCGTCAGCGCAATCGCCATCGTTTCATCGGCATAGCGATCAATATAGGTGTGACAGAGCCCATCAAGATGTTTAATCACCGGAATGGTAGAGTCCTGCATAATGCGTTGAATCAATCCTTTACCACCACGCGGAATGATCACATCCACAAACTCGTCACACTTTAGCAGTGCCCCCACTGCGGCTCTATCGGTAGTATCGATAAACTGCACCGCTTCTAAAGGGAGTCCCGCATTGCTTAATCCTTCCGCCAGACAAGAAGCAATTGCTCGATTGGAGTGATACGCCTCAGAGCCGCCCCTTAAAATCACTGCATTGCCCGATTTAACGCAAAGTGCTGCGGCATCTGCGGTCACATTGGGGCGAGATTCATAGATGATTCCGATCACGCCTAAAGGAACGCGCATCTTACCCACCTGCATACCATTGGGACGAAAACGAAGATCACTGATTTCACCCACCGGCTCTGGTAGCGCAACAATCTGCCGGATACCTTCAGCCATCCCTTCAATATAGGCATCTGTCAAACGAAGCCTGTCCAACATCGCATCACTCAGTCCGCGTGTTTTGGCCTGTGCCAGATCTTTGGCATTGGCTTCTTGAAGTTCTGTTTTTTGTTTCAGCAGATTATCTGCCATGGAGAGCAGAGCACGATTTTTAGCTTCACCATCGATCCACGCCAGTTTTCTGGCCGCCGCACGCGCCTGTTGACCGATGGTATTCAGCATGGCATCCATATCACTCACAATTCTATTTTCCCTGAATAAGTGTAATATCTGGCCTCTATTTTTTAGGTTCAGATAAAAAAAAGTGATGCAATAATCATAAACAATTTTCTTCTCAGGAACAATACACCACACCAAGGCCATCGCTTAGAAGAAGACCACCATAACGGTTAATGTCTGTTCTGTTCTTTGAAAACATCATCAAGAGAACCGGCACGCAATGCACGATCAAACCACAGATCCAGTTGCTGAACTGTCGCATGAGAGAGTTTTTCAAAGGTCTGTGACGATAAAGTACCGAATTTTTCCTGAAGAAGATGGCGCAGAAACTTTGCTTTACCTTCCAACTCTCCCTCTTGAAGTCCTTTTTGAATTCCTTCTTGAATTCCTTCTTGAAGTCCTTCTTGACGCCCTTCATCCTTCCAAGGCTTAACCCACTCTTGAACCGTTTCCGCTAACATTGTATTCACCTCATGTAGATCAGAAATTTCTGGGATATTTTTACCCTCAATCCCCTTAAGCCGCCTTGGCAGAAGCACACGACGCAGCCAAACCGTAAACGCCCGCCGCAATCTGAACAATTCTGGTATCCCAAGCCACTCAATCAGCTCAACAAGAACTTCACGTATATCCTCTGGTGTTCTGCTCTGCTCCAACCGAAACAGCGCTGCGACCAGATTACGCATTTTAGAGAGTTCCTGTTTATCATAGCGCTGTTCATCAATCAGCAGGTACTGAATTTGCGGCTGGAAACATTCCAAACCAGCAGGTGGCGGATATAACTGCTCTGAAAGAGTGGTTGAAGCCGTCCAGCGCGCCGCACCATTATAGAGAACGATAGGCAGAACCGGCGGCAGTTGATCACCACGTTTAATATAGCCGCTTTTAATCAGATCCTGATAGAGCAGAGAGACATAACCATTGATTCTGACCGTCATAAAATGGTCAACCGTGGACTGAAACTCCAAAATCACGAAAAGATAGATCCATTCACTCCCCCAACGCAGACGCCAGATGATATCATCCTCCCGTTCTCTTAGATCATCGGTATTGAAACGATCTCTCGCTTTCTCCAAGGTAGAGAGGTCCAACTGTTTCAGCCAGTCGGATGGAATGAAGCCTTTCAACAGATCCCGGACCATCTCCTGGAAAGAGAACAGCTCTTTATAGCCATAATCATGATCACCCACAACATCCCTTCCTGAGTTCTTAAGCAGTAAATCTATGATTATAATCCAAAAGAGCGTGAGCAACCATAAAAATGTCTCCCTCCTCTTACAAAAAGAGCGTTTCATCAAAGACCTGCAGCGCGCTCATTTTTAGACATTTCAATTTTAAGAAAAATTTTTTATAATTTTTTCTATGGAGAAACTTTATGCGAATCCAAGTGGAGATATTTAAGAAAATGAATCATCAAGCAAGCTTAGAAAAATGTGATATCCTACTGATTACGGTCACCGATATCGAGACAAAAGCGCTATGGAATGCCCTCAAAGAAGCATTAGGAAGAGAGTCTGAAAGCGTTTATGGCGCAAACAAAACATACCATAATTATGGAGAAGTCTCTGGAGCTAAAATTTTTACAGTACGCTCAGAGATGGGCAGTGATGCACCTGGCGCCGCACTGTCCACAGTTTATGAAGCTTTAACAGAGGTCGATCCCAGCCATGTGATTATGGTGGGCATTGCTTTTGGCGTTGATCCTGAAAAACAACCCATTGGTCAGATTCTGATGTCACAACAGTTGCAAGGCTATGACCTGAAAAAAATTGATAAACATGGCAAGATTATACCGCGTGGTGATAAAGTCACCGCTTCAGTGAAGCTGTTAAACCTGTTTAAAGATGCCAACCTTAAACTTGATTTTGGTGCAAAATCCTGCCTCATCTTATCCGGTCAATCTTTGGTGGACCACATCGACTACCGAAAGCAGTTGGAAGCACGCTTTCCCGGAGCCTGTGGCGGTGAAATGGAGGGACAAGGGCTTTATTCTGCGGCACGAAAAAAAGAGTGGCTTCTGATTAAAGCCGTATGTGATTATGCGGATGGTAACAAAGGGGAAAATAAGAAGCAAAATCAAGAAAAAGCAGCGATGAATGCGGCACAATTTGTTGTAAAAACATTGACTCTTGGCGGTTTTTCGCATCAATCAAAAAATCGTTCTGATTCTGTCATAGAACCTATTAAAACAACAGAAGAGAAAAAGACCTATAACTTCTCCCGTCAGAAGATCATCCCCTTTTGTGATCGGCTTTTAGATGATTGGATCCATTTGGCCAACTTTCTTGGTATTCCCGCATCAACGCAAAGAAGCTTCAGACGTGGCTATGAGTGCATTGATCTATGGGATTGGCTAGACGCAAGAGGAAAAATCGATGATCTTCCCGCCGCACTAAAAGCGATTCAGAGAGCAGATTTAATATCCATCTTTGAGTCAGATCATTAATCAATGGATCTGGAGTTTTCAAGATATGGAACCTTATTATTCTGGAAAAGCGACCAATGTGTTTAGCAGACGATTAGCAGACAGTTTTGATGAATTGGCCAACTGGTTTGAAATTAAACCAGCCAAGAAAAAAGCGTTTTGCACTCAAGAAGAGGGAAAATATCAAGCACTCTGGAATTATTTAGAAGTGAGGGACAAACTTAAAGAGCTACCAAAAGCGCTTTGTGATATAGATAGAGAAGATCTTTTTGAGGCACTTGAACAATATAGAATACCTTCTAGTTCTGCACATAATGATGATGAGCAGGAATCTGCACATAATGATGAGCAGGAAGAGACTGAATCTGACGCCTCGTTTAAAGATAAAACATGGTTTAAAAACGAAACACAGGCAAAAAAACGATATCGCCATCTTCTTTCAAAGCAACTAAGACGTTCAAACCGTTTGAGACAAAAACTTTCTCAGAAAATCCTTGGCAAGGATGACCCAGGGGTGGAAGCATTGGTAAACCATATTTTTAAGAAAAGCGGCTCTAAAGCATTTTTTAAAGAGATCATGGGAAAACTTGAACAATTACATGAAGAAACAAAAGATTCTGAAAACAATAATTTGAATAAATTTAATAAATCATCGAATCAAGCCGAGATCGTTCTTGAGATTGCCCGTACTCTCGCACCATTTCTTTATGATTTCGCAGTTGTCGTTGAAACAAATGATCAATATCATGCATCTAAGGAAAAACCTGTATCACCGCCCTTTCATTTAGAAACAACCGCCGAAATTATTATGGCAGGTCTTGATTGCGCACCAGCAGAGTTCAAACCCAAAAAGAGAGAAAGAGATTATCCACCAGGACTCTATAAGCTCTCGCTAACATCGCCTGAAACAGGCATTGATGGCGAAGAGGAGACCTCTTTGGTTCAGGAACATTTAGAAAGGAAAGAGGCCAAAGTTTTGAAATTTTTCAAATCGCTTGGTAGTGCTGGATCGTTGAGAGAGAACCTTGACAATTCTCTTTCTGACTATTTTATTAAACTGGAACCTGGTACTTCCAAGCCTGCTGAACGAAACAAACGTATTAAAATGATTCGAGGGGCGATTTCACGCGAAACAGAAACAAACCGCCGACGATTCTATTTTATATTCCGAGAACAGAACACACCTTCTGAAACAATCATCATGAACCGATTTATTGCTGAACTCCGTGAAGACTATCCTGAAATTATCTGCCTACAATTAACCCAAGATCCTGTGAGCGGAGAACCTGAAAGAAATCAGCTAAGGCAATTCTGCAATATGCTTCCAAAAGAGGATTAGAATGTCCATAAAACCAATCTCCTATCAAGCGGGAGATCATCTCTCCTATCCAGCTGAGAATGGCCTGCCCGAACTTTACCATCTCTTTGATAAAGAAGAGATTGAAGCCATAAATACAGCACTCGCAGCGGAACGTCCTCTACTCGTCAGAGGTGAGCCAGGTATCGGTAAAAGCCAGTTCTCCTATGCCGCCGCCATCGCTCTAAACCGGGCGTTTTTACCCTTTGTGGTAAATAATCGAACAGAAGCCACTGATCTACAGTGGCATTTTGATGCGGTGAGTCGTCTGGCTGAAGCGCAGATTCAAGGCGCTTTTCGTGCGAAGAGCGATGAAAGCTATGAGCGGGAGTATAAGAAACAGCGTCAAAAACTGGATGTGATCAACTTTGTTTATCCCAGAACGCTGTGGTGGGCTTTTGACTGGTCTGGCGCAGAAAATCTCGCCAGACAGACACCGCCACAAAGATCGATCTGTAATCCTGAGCAGGGTTGTGTGGTGTTGATTGATGAAATCGATAAAGCGGAGAGTGATCTACCCAATGGCTTACTGGAGGCTTTGGGAGCGGGACATTTTTATCCCCCAGGAAGGTCGCAACCAGTAATTATGAAAGGCGTTAAACCGCTAATTATTATCACAACCAATGAAGAGCGCGTTCTACCAGATGCTTTTTTGCGTCGCTGTCTTGTTTTGCATAAATATCTGCCCAATGATCCTCAGGAGTTGAAAGATTACCTTATCAAACGCGCTGAAGTGCATTTTCCATCAACAGAAGAGCGTATAACCTCCCCGCAACTTTTTGGGGAAGCCGCTGAACGCTTAATTGAAGATCGGCAGTTTGCCCAAACGCATAGTCTAAGGCCACTGCCGGGACAGGCGGAATATCTTGATATGATCCGCGCTGCAATTAATCTTGCACCAAAAGACCCAGGGGGTCAGAAGAAGTTGCTTGATAAGGTATCCCACTTCACTCTGAAAAAACATCCAGAGATGAAATCTGAAATGATTTAACATTCAATGCTTCTTTTGTTCTTGGAAAATTTCATCAAGCGCGTCCACCTCTAATGCGCGATCAAACCAGATTTTTAACTGCTCAGAACGTGCACTGAAAAGCCTGTCTGAAACCCAAGACGGCATAATACCAAATTTTCTCTGCAAGAAGTGATGAAGCATTTTAGCTTCGCCTTCCAACAATCCTTTTTGAAGCCCTCTTTGTAGCCCCCGTTCTTCCAGTTCAGGCCCAACTGTCAAAAGAAAATCCCGTTTAATCTCTTGAGCAAACTCTGATTTCCACTCCATCTCTTCCTCCGGTTTCACAATTCGGATCATTTTCTGCAGAACAGCTTCATTAATTATAACATAGACAGCCAACAGATAATGCAGAATTTTTATCAGAAACAACTCATCGGTTTCTCGCAGATCTTCTGCAATCTGAAAGATAATCTGCAACTGCTCCTCTTTAGAGCTGTGTGCATATTTTAACGCCATAAAACTGGCACGCAGCGTGGGATGCATTGAAAGTTCTTGATTGGGTATTTTCTCCAAGTTAACAATGAAAACAGGAAAATCCAGCAAGAAAGGCTTGATCGTTTCATCCACATCAAACAGAGCAGAAAACTGGGGCTCAATGTGCCAATCTTTTGAACCATGACAGATCAAAAGAGGAATCACTGGTGGCAACAAGCCGTTACCCTGCTGTTGAGCATCCAGATCAACAATGACGCTGGTCATCAAACGCAGCAGTTGTAGATTCACCCGTTTATCAGGGAAGCTTTTATGCTCAACAAGAATGTAGAGATAAGCATCCGTTCCCAGGTCCGTTTTCGCTTTGAGCAATCGATCTGAAAAATAGGCCCGCATTTTGGGATCGATAAAGCTACCATCAATCAACTCTGGTGGATCAGAGGTTAAAAGATTGACGAATGGCGCGGGTAAGCGTTCTCTCAAAAGCGTTGCGGAAATCTCTGGATCTGACAGCACCGCTTTGATCAACTTATCATGTGGCTGGTGGATTTTACTCATGCAACGGGATATCCTGTGAGAAGGTCGATAAAACGTGATTAAGAGCAATATTTAAACCACCCTCCCTTTAGCTTCGAACTGGTATTTTGAGCATTTACAGGAGTTATCACTGTGAAACATCCGCCTGAACATCCTTTTATCGATGGAAACCCTCCCCAATGGGTGAATGCGTGGGGAGAGGATCGTTATGGTGTGTTTATTGAGTGTGAGGTTAAAAGCGTCACCTTAACTTTGCGTTGGATTCCTGGTGGTGTTTTTTTAATGGGCAGTCCCGAAGAAGAAAAAGATCGATATGCTGATGAAGGACCACAGCATAAGGTGGAACTGGGTAGTTTCTGGTTAGGCAAAAATCCTGTAACGCAAGAATTATGGCAAGCGGTTATGAATGAGAATCCATCAGAGTTTAAAGAAGAGAATCATCCTGTGGAGAACGTTTCCTGGAACGATACCCAAGCATTTATTAAAAAATTAAATCATGAAATCATTGAAGGCTTCCGTCTACCAAGTGAAGCAGAGTGGGAGTATGCTTGCAGAGCAAAAACAACCACACCATTCTGGACCGGAGAAGATATCTCAACAGATCAAGCCAACTATGATGGCAACTATCCCTATCGTGGGAAAAAGGGGAAATATCGAGGAAAAACCACACCAGTCGATTTTTTTTCCGCCAACCCTTTCGGTTTACATGACATGCATGGTAACGTCTGGGAGTGGTGCCAGGATATATATTCTGAAGATGCCTATAAACAGCATGCACGCAAAAATCCTATATATAAGGGAAGCGGCACCGCCCGCGTGATACGTGGCGGTTCTTGGATCGACCGCGCCGGGGGCATACGCTGCGCGTACCGCGGCAGGCGCACGCCTGAGGTCAGGTACAACTACACAGGGTTCCGCCTGGCGTTCGCCCCCAGGACGCCGTAGGCTTTACCTTTTGCTTTTTTACCTTTTTACATTTTGGCGCGTAGCGCTTTTTTTAGATCATGGC
>JBQGBW010000120.1:0-12072 GCA_052043475.1 Magnetococcales bacterium HHB-1 | reverse complement strand
TGCCACAACGCTGGTGGCATTAGAACGTCTCTTAGAGGCTGAAACCATGTATCGCCGTGCCATCACATTGGCACCCCAGGTATCGATTTATCAGGAGAACTTAGCAAAACTTCTCATGCGTCTCTACCGCTTTGAGGAGGCGACTCCACTTTTTGCCAGCGTTTTAAAGCAGTCTCCCTCCAATCCTCAGCATATGAGTGATCTTGCCGTGGCTTTGATGCGGCAGCGCTTCTTTGAGCAGGCAGAAAAACTTTTGACCCAAGCCGTGGCTTTGGCGCCAGAAGCACAGGATATCCTGCAAAACTATGGCTTTCTTCTGCTTATGCAGGGTTCTTATCTTAAGGCGTGGCAGATTCAAGAACAGCGTTTTAAAAGTTCCCATTATAAAAAAGGTTGGGGATTAAAATTTAGTCACCCTTTATGGATGGGAGATTATCGTAAAGAGATCACCCTGCTTCTGTTGGCAGAACAGGGCTTTGGTGATACCATCCAGATGGCCCGCTACCTACCTGAGGTAAAAAAACGGGTGGGTAGGGTGGTTGTCAGTTGTGATGCGGCCTTGGCCGAGCTTTTTTTGGCTCAAATCGATGTGGATCAAGTTATTTCGCCTGGTGAATCACCGCCTGAAGAGATTGACCTTTGTCTGCCGATGTTCTCACTGCCGCACCGTTTTCAAACGGAGATCACTTCAATTCCTGTGACGGTGCCTTATCTCTCTGTCCCCTCTTCTAAGGGATGGGGAACTTTTTCATCAAAAAGACACTCTTCTCAATGTATAGAGCATCTTAAAAAATCGAGCGATCAACTGAAGGTGGGTTTGATCTGGCAGGGTAAGAATCAGAACCGTTTTCAGTTCTCTTTTTTTAAACCGCTTCTCTCCCTTGCTGAACAGGAGAAGGGGATTGTTTTTTATAGTTTACAGTTTGGTGCGGAGGGAGAAAATGCAGAAAAATCCGGTATCTGTAATCTGGGGGGGATGATACAATCCTTTTCAGATACAGCTTTTCTGATGGATCAAATGGATTTGATGATCACCATCGATACCGCGGCGGCGCACTTGGCTGGTGCGATCGCGCGTCCATTCTGGTTGATGCTTCACTTTGATGCGGATTGGCGCTGGGGAAAGGAGGGGAATCGCTCTCCTTGGTATCCAGAGGCGCGGCTTTTTCGGCAGAAAAAAATGGGGGATTGGTCTTCGGTTGTGATGGATATCCATAAGGCTTTATCACAACATTTGTTAGAGATGCAATCGCTTAAGGGAGGGGGAGATGGCGAAAATTGATTGTCCTCAATGTGGGTTTATGGATATTGCCCGTGAGGGTCGGGACCATTTTTCTGGAAAAATTCTCTTTCGGTGTCGGCGCTGTGACTGCCGTTTTATTCATACATCAGAGAAGACAAAAAAAATGGTGACAGAGGCTTCGCCTCAAGGGGGGCGTGGACAACGTTTTCTCTGTGATCATACTTTGGTGCTCTTTTTTACCCTGTTATCGATTGCGCTTATTCTGCAAATCACTCCAGTAATCAGTATCCCGTTTCTCTGGGTCAACCATTTTTTTCATGAAATGAGTCACGGTTTTGCAGCCCTTCTCACAGGGGGCGATATTATCTCTTTTAAATTGACGCTGGATGGGCGGGGGCTTTGTCAAACATCTGGCGGTGATGCCACTTTTGTGGGTTTTGCAGGCTATTTTGGCGCCGTATTCTGGGGCGTGATGCTCTACCTTATTTTAGGGCAGGGGCAGTTTCGCCGTGCGATCTATTTGATCTCTCTTTTTGTTTTCACCATGGCGATCACTGCCATGCTCTGGGTTAAGGATCATCTGACTTTAGGAATTATCTTTCTTTTAGCGTCCTCTTTGAGTATGTCATTTGTTTGGCAATATCAGGTGAGGTCAAGCTGTTTTCTATTAAGGCTGGTGCAGCTCATGGGCGTCTTTATGGTGAGTTCAGCGCTGTTTCAACCTTTTTATCTTTTAATGGCAAAAGAGGTGGGCAATCGTGGGATTGCAACAAACCTGGCCTATGTCACCACACTCTCAGAGCAGGGCTGGTTGGTCCTCTGGATGATGTTTGCGCTCTTTGGGCTCTTCTTGATGGCGGCGAACAGTTACTACAACGGTCTTAAACAGGAACAAGCGCGTATGAAGCTTTTGTGGAAAGAGCGTTTAAATGAGTAGTGATGGAATCCTTGGCTTTTTTAGGTTTGGGAGGCGTTTTTATTTCGGCCTTCTTAGCCGCCACCCTCTTACCGCTCTCCTCAGAAGCGGTTCTTATTGCGGTCGCTTTAGCGGGAGAGCAGAGCTATTTTCTACTCTGGCTCTCTGCGACAGTCGGTAATGTTTTAGGTTCATGTGTGAACTGGTATCTGGGAAAACGTTTAGCCAGATGGCAAAAAGCGCGGCAGGATCGTACTTTACATGATCAGCGGGCCGCCAAACTGTTTACCCGTTATGGTCAGTGGACGCTTCTTTTAGCCTGGGTACCGGGCATTGGTGATCCGATCACTTTTATTGCGGGCTTTTTCTCAGTGTCTTTGATTAACTTTTTGTTGTTGACCACATTGGGTAAAGGGGGGCGTTATGCATCACTGTTATGGCTGTTGGACTGGGGTGTTGGTTTGTGATGCTTTTGATTTTATTGCAATATCCAGACGTTCATAGGAGGCGGTCTTCTCATACTCCACCGGTTCCCAGAATGTAAACCAATGGTAGAGTTTACGAAAGATATGCGAGGCGCCCGCCTGTTCCGCATTAAAGCGCAAGGTGAGGTGATACTCTCCGGCGGAGAATTTTTCTTTACCTAAGAGTGGAAGATAAGCGGGGGGATTGATAAAGGTGTAGGCTTCTTCAAGTTCGGTGGTATAGCTTTTCTGTTCGCTATGAAGATCCTGAAGTTGAAAACGGCGGGTAATTAAGTGGTAGCGCAGATGTTTTTTAATATTTTTTCTGGCTAAAATTTGTTTGGGGAGCCAAGGTCGGGAGCGCGCTAAGATATAGTGGTAGTGGAGATTAAAGGTTTCGCCCTGGGTGAGGTGGGTGAGCAGTTGGTTGATAAATTTTCTTTTCAGGGTGACATGGGCGTAGACCTGATCGCCCTGCATGGTCAGTTTGACATGATGAATCGGTGAGGCTTCATCATCAGGGATGTTGGCTGTGCAGGCGATAAGAAAAAGAGCCGTGGCCCCGATAACGAGTGTGGCCACGGCTCTTTTTGTCTGTTTTAGAAGAGATCTTTTGATCTTTAGGTCCAGTTTCATAGAGGCCGTCGATCTTTTAGAGCACGATGCTTAAAGGATGAACTTAACCCAAAGCGGGTTGTGGTGAAACATTATGGAGCGTTGAGGCGGCCCGTGGTGGGGTGAAGTCCTCGACAAACTCCCAGGCATCCTGTTCTGCCAGCAGTTTTTTGAGCAGTTGGTTGTTCATGGCATGGCCGGTGCGCATACCGTGGAAGCGACCGATAATGGGGTGGCCTAGAAGGTAGAGATCACCGATGGTATCCATCACCTTATGGCGGACAAATTCGGTTTCATAGCGCAAACCGCCTTCATTGAGGATGCGGAAATCATCGATTGCAATCGCATTATCGAGCGATCCGCCCCGGGCGAGCCCCTGAGCTTGAAGGGTTTCTAACTCTTTAAGAAAACCAAAGGTGCGTGCTCTACTGATCTCTTTGATAAAAGTGGTCTCATTAATATTGAGCTCAATGCCCTGTTGTGAGAGCAGAGGATGATCAAAATCGATCATAAAGCGCACATTAAAGCAGGGGTGGGGCTCAAAGGAGGCTTGTTTATTTTCTTGATTGATCTGAATGCGTTTTTTAATGCGAATCCAACGTTTTGGGCTGGACTGCTCTGCAACGCCTGCGCATTGAATCAGAAAAACAAAGGGGGCGGCACTGCCATCCATGATGGGGACTTCAGGACCATCGAGATCAATGTAGGCGTTATCGACGCCCAATCCGGCGAAAGCGGCCATTAAGTGTTCGATGGTGGAGACGCTGATGCCA
Source organism: Magnetococcales bacterium HHB-1 (assembly GCA_052043475.1). Lineage (GTDB taxonomy): Bacteria > Pseudomonadota > Magnetococcia > Magnetococcales > JBQGBW01 > JBQGBW01. The sequence continues at coordinate 8,061 of JBQGBW010000120.1, read as the reverse complement.
TCGCTGTTTGTCAGTGTGGTGCAGAGGTGGGTATCGGAGACATTTTCAACTTTTGCAGGAATAATTGAACCCTGTCCATTTTTTTGATCTGTACGGTGAAAAACGATACCGGTATTGGGTGGTGCGGGGCGAAGGGAGAGGTAGGTTTTTTCGCCACTGTGAAGACCGATTCCTGTGCAGCGAATGGTATTTTTGAGTGTTTTTTGCCGAAGCATAGGACAAAACCTAACGTAGAAGGGATGGTATGATCTATTTGGTGAGATGAAGATGTTGACTTAATATTATTTGATGATGATAAGACTGTGAATGCAAGAGAAGAGCCAAGTTGATAAGTCGGTGTGATAAAGTTACAAACGTGACATTTCTGCTAAGAGTATAGCGTGTCGAGGGCTTTGTGCGTAGTATTTATTTTTATTTGAGATAGATTTTATTTAGAGTGCATTAATCAGGTTCGTCTTGCCCGAAGTGAACTTCGGGCAAGAAGATCTCTTGACATAAGGATCATCAATCCATCTGGCGGCGCAAGAAGGTGGGGACGTCGTAGTCGCTGTCGTCGTTATTGATCTGCTCTAGAGACTTGCCCACATTGTCGTAATCAAGCCCGGATGTGGAGCGCAGATTGCGGTTTCTCCGCCGCAGACTGGAGCGATTGGAAGAGGTGCTTGAGCGGGGTTGTTGTTTATCGGTAATTTCGGAGATATCCATTGGTGTTGTGCGCGGTGGTCTCTGTGGGGCCGATTCCATTTCGGTCTGTTCTGGTTGAGACGCCATGGCGCTGTTGTTTTGTTGGGTTTGATAGTGGTTGTGGCTGGAGACGGGTTGCACAAGTTCAGGGGTTGACTGTTGAGCCAGGGGTTGTGGTGTATTGCTGCTGCGGCCTCCTTGTACGGGCATGGCGGCTTGATCGTTCTGTCCAATGCCTGTGGCGACCACGGTGACACGGACGGTATCGCTCATGCTTTCGTTGAGTACGGCACCAAAGACAATGATCGCATCTTCGTGAGCCATATCGCGGACAACTGTTGCGGCCTCATCCACCTCTTGCAGGGCGAGATCGTAGCCACCGGTGATGTTAATCAGCACACCGCGTGCACCATGAATTGAGACGTCGTCGAGCAGAGGACTGGAGATGGCGTTGGTGGCCGCTTCGATGGCGCGATTATCGCCAGCGGCTTCAGAGGCGCCCATCATCGCTTGCCCCATCTCATCCATCACTGTGCGTACATCGGCGAAGTCCACGTTAATCAGGCCAGGTACGGTAATCAGGTCGGTGATGCCGCGCACCGCTTGATGAAGCACATCATCGGCTTTTCGGAAGGCATCTAAGATGGTGGTGTTTTTTCCCACAACGCCCAACAGTTTTTGGTTGGGGATGGTGATTACGGTATCGACATGCTTGCGCAGTTCGAGCAAACCTTCATCGGCAAACTTAGAGCGACGGCGGCCCTCAAAGCCAAAAGGTTTGGTCACTACAGCCACGGTGAGTACTTCCATTTCGCGGGCGACCTGAGCGATCACTGGTGCTGCACCAGTGCCTGTACCACCGCCCATACCTGCGGTAATGAAGACCATATCGGAGCCATCCAAGGCTTCACGGATCTGCTCTCGGCTCTCTTCGGCCGCCTGGCGTCCCACATCGGGTTTTGCGCCAGCGCCCAAGCCCCGGGTGACATTTTCACCCATCTGGATGCGAACAGGTGCCAGATTTCGCGCCAATGCCTGGGCATCGGTATTGGCGACGATAAAATCGACCCCTTCGAGTTGGGACTGAATCATATTATTGATGGCGTTACCTCCGCCACCGCCCACACCAATTACTTTGATGTTGGCATCCAGTCCAGCGCTTTCAAAATCAATATTCACTGCAATAATCCCCCTTGAACGGCCCCCAGTGTTGATTAAAAAATATCTCCAAACCACTCCCGAATGCGCAGGAAGGTCTTTCTGAATCCTCCGACCTCTTCGGGCACATAGCGGTGGGTAATTTCTCGATTATATCGGCTTGCAAAAAGAACCAGGCCCACAGCGGTTGCATAGACGGGGCTGGCGACAACGTCTGTCAATCCACCAACGCCCTGAGGCGGGCCTCGGCGTACAGGTTTATTGAAGACTTCTTCGGCGAGTTCCACCATACCATCGGTGATGGAGGAGCCTCCGGTGAGTACGATTCCGGCTGCAATCTGTTCTTCGAAGCCGGAGCGGACAATTTCGCGGTTGACGAGCGTAAAGAGCTCTTCGACGCGGGGTTCGATAATTTCGGCCAGGATATGCCGTGCGAGCAGTCGTGGGCTGCGGTCACCGATACTGGGGACTTCGATGGTCTCTTCAGGGTCCACCAGAGAGGAGAGAGCGCAACCATATTTCCTTTTGAGTTGTTCTGCTTCGCGTGTGGGTGTACGCAGGCCGACGGCAATATCGTTGGTGATATGGTCGCCGCCGATGGCTAAAACAGCGGTATGTTTTAAGTGGCCATCTGCAAAGATGGCGATATCGGTGGTGCCGCCACCGATATCGAGCAGGCAGACGCCGAGCTCTTTTTCATCGGAGGTGAGTGCGGCCTCGGCGGAGGCCAGCTGTTCTAAGATAATATCGGCCACATCAAGACCACAGCGGTTGGCGCATTTAATGATATTTTGCGCCGAGGCGGCGGCCCCGGTAATAATATGTACGCGTGCTTCGAGCCTGACGCCGGACATTCCTAAAGGTTCAGTGATTCCATCCTGCCCATCAAGGATAAACTCTTGTGGGATGATATGGAGGATTTCACGATCATTAGGGATGGGTTGTGCGCGGGCGGCGTCGAGTACGCGCTGGATATCGCTATAGGTGACTTCGTTCTCTTTGGTGGCGACAACGCCGTGGGAGTTTGAGCTGCGGATATGGCCGCCAGCGATGCCTGCGTAGACCATATTGATCTCTACGCCTGCCATCATTTCTGCTTCTTCCACGGCCATGCGCATGCTTTCTACTGTGGAGTCGATATCGATGACCACACCTTTGCGCATTCCACTGGAGGGATGTGTCCCGATTCCTATGACATCCAGTCGATTATCTGGCTGTAGGTCGGCAACGATACAGCAGGTTTTTGTGGTGCCGATATCCAGTCCGATAATAAGGTTTTGGTCCTGTCTTGGTCTTGATGACATGGTGTCACGTCCGAACTGGCTTGAGGTCTGGGGGTGTCGGCTCCTTCAAGGGAGTTACCTATTAAAGTGATCTGGTAACGACCGACTTGAAAGGGAGAACATAATCCAATCAGCTGGAGGGTTCAACCGAACTTCTGGGTCTGATGAATACTTTTTTTGTAATGCGTAGATCGATCTGTTGGATATCTCGATCTAAAATACTGTAAATTTCTTGTAGTTTGTGTAAGCGAGTGAGTTCTTCTTCCATTGTAGGTGAAAAGAGCAGCTTAATTCCTTTGAGTGTATAGAGTATCCAATGTCCTCCGGGAAGCTGTATGGCTTCGGAGATGCGGGGTTTAAGCCAGGTGTGACGACTGAGTATATTTAAGATCCAGACGACATGTCTGGCCTGTTCGCCCTCTGGCAGTGTTGTAATGATTGGGAGAATAAGTGGGTCTTTACTCTCCAGGGGTTTAATGGCGAGCCCGTATTCATCCATAAGGATTAAACGTTCGCCGGAGCGGCTGGTGCAGACGGCATTTTTTTCAATGAGTGCGATGGCTAAAATGCCTTGGCTCCACTGTCGTTCCACCCGGATATCTCGAACCCAGGGGAGCGATATCAGGCGTTTGCGGACGGCATGGATATCCACCATAAAGAGGTTTGTATGTTGGGGAACCCCGAGAACCCGTAGTGCGCGTTGAACATCGGTATGCACCGATTGGTGAATCTGGATTCGGCGCAAGGGAAAGCGTCCGGGATTTTGGATCTCGAACCACCCCCATATCAGTGGTGCTATGATAACGCCTGCAATCAGCAGGGGGATCAAGCTTTTGAGACGCCGCATGTCGTTAAGGAAGCGCTGGCGAGAATTTTTTCGGCCAGAGCATCAAAGGTTATTCCCGCGGCAAGGGCTGCTTTGGGTGCGAGGCTGGTTTCGGTCATTCCGGGGATGGTATTGATCTCCAGAAGCCAAGCGCTCTGTTGTTGATCGACGATAAAGTCTGCACGACTTAAGCCGCGACAGCCGCTTAATCGACAGGCTTTCAGGGCGATCTGTTGGATCTCTTTTTGTTGGGTTGAAGAGAGTGAGGGGGGCGGTGTCAGGTATTGGGTCTGATTTGAGTGATATTTGGCCTCGTAGTCGTAAAAATCTGCTTGGGGGCGAATTTCTACGAGAGGAAGAGCCTGTTCATCAAAAACAGCCGCCGCAATTTCAATTCCCTCAATGCCTTGTTCTACTAAAATATTGGCTTCTCCTCCAGGGCAGCGCGCTGCTTTTACAGCATTCTCTATGGCTGCTTTCCAGGCTGATGGTTGAGTAACTTTTTGGATGCCGACACTGGAACCAGAGTTTGCTGGTTTTACAAATGCAGGCAGTGTGATCTCTTTTAGTTGCGTAAGATGTGGTTCGATCTCTTGCCCCGCCTGAAGATTCAGTGCGTGAAATTCAGGGGTAAGGATACTTTCCGCCTTGAACAATCTTTTTGCAAGGATTTTATCCATTAAAAGTGCAGCAGCAGCGATTCCTGGTCCTGTGTAAGGAATTCCCATACTCTCCAGAAGTCCCTGTACAGCGCCATCTTCCCCTAAGGGACCATGAAGGACCACGACAGCAATATCGATCGATTCGCGCTGTAATGTCAAGGCTAATTGACGGTCTGCATCAATTTTAATGGCATTGTAGTTTTGGCGTAGGAGGGCATCAAGAACGGCTTGACCACTCTTTAGGCTCACCTCGCGTTCATCCGAGAGCCCCCCCATAATCACACCGATGCGCTGTTTCTGTTTGTCTACCATTTGAGCCTTTTCCTTTCAAGGTCGTGATGCGTACCATGATTTTTCTGTTGCACCTATTTTGTCAAGCGATGAAATTATTTTTATTAAAATCATGTTTCAGGGTGACTAGGTGGTCTCTCTCTCGCCTTTTGGCCCTAAGATTTTGATCTCCAAGGCGAGTTCAATGCCTGTTCGTTGCAGAACGCGCTCTTGGACATGGTTGATCAATTTGAGCATATCGCTCCCTTTCGCCTGACCAAGGTTAATCAGAAAGTTGCAATGTTTTTTAGAAACCTGTGCATCGCCTACGCTTTTACCTCGCAACCCTGATGCTTCAATGAGTCGCCAGGCTGGTGTCTCTACGGAAGGGTTTTTAAAGGTTGAGCCGGCTGAAAAATGTTCCAGGGGTTGTCGGGTGATTCGGGTTCGATGGTGTTGACGCATGCGTTGGCGGATTGTTTCGGGATGACCGCCGAACAGATGAAACCAAGCACGCAGGATAACCGCATTATGACATCTCTGGCAAGTGCGGTAACTCATTTTCAGGTCATCTTTGTTAAGAATATGACGTTTCTGCTGTTGTCGATCAAAAAGTTCGACCTGGTAGAGAATATCTTTTATCTCCCGCCCAAAAGCGCCCGCATTCATGCGCAGTGCACCGCCAAGGGTTCCAGGTATGCCGGCAAGAAATTCGGCGCCACAGAGCTTGTTTTGGCGGGCAAAATGGGCAAGTTTTGCGTTGCGAACCCCGGCGTGGGCTTCCAAAATCGCGCCTTGGTCTGAAATCTCTCTCTTTAATGTGGTGTTGTGCTCTTTTTTATCTGGATTTTCTGGTGCAGGAGGTGGTTGGTTTCTGTTCTGGTGCCACACCTCCCATGGCGTGCAGCGGAGTGCCTGACCACTTTTACGCAGATCGATAATTAATCCCTCAAAGCCTTCATCTTCCACCAGAAGGTTACTGCCGCCGCCGAGAATAAATTGGGGGGTATGATGATGCTTTTTTTTGAGCAGACTGCATAGATCATCGGTGGTTTGTGGTGTGGCGTAATGGCGTGCAGGGCCGCCTAAACGGAAGGTGGTTTTGGGTGCGAGAGGAATATTGTGTTGAATAGGTATCCCTTGAGCCAGGTCAGTCATCTCTTTTCCAATACCTTTGGATTCATTGGATTAACAAATAAAAAAAAAGAACTTTATGCATTCTGGCTATGTTGGACAAATTCGGCGGCGCGCTGGCTGATATCTCCAGCGCCTAAGAAGAGAATGACATCTTTGGGTTGTAGCTCACGCTCTAATTCAGAGATCCAGTCTGTATTATCCCGGTCAGAGAGTCTTTTTACAGGTACCTGGCTCTGGAGTCCGATACCTAAGAGAAAAATGCTGCGTCCATTATCGCGGTTAAATTCTGCGGGTCGCTCTTCGCCAGCGGCATAGACGCCATCAATGAAGACGCAGTCGGCGCCTTTAAAACTGCGGAAGAACGCTTTTTTGCACTCTTTAACCCGGCTGTAGCGGTGGGGTTGAAAAACGACAATGATGCGTCGGCTATAGCCATATCCTAAGCGCGCGGCTTTGATGGTGGCTTCAATTTCAGTTGGGTGGTGGGCATAGTCATCAATGATGGTGCGCTCTTCGTGGTTATAGAGGATATCAAAGCGCCGTTTAACGCCCTGAAAATGGGCTAAAGCTTGTGTTACCGGTTCCCAGGGCAGGTCGAGTTCCCGAGCGATTGCTAAGGTGGAGAGGGCATTGGAGACATTATGCTCTCCTGGGAGGGGGATCTCTATTTCACCGATATGGATCTCCTCTGTGGTTTCTGGGTCGCGCATATAGGCTTGAAAAGAGGTGGTTACCCCTTCATTTTTAATTTTTTCAGCGCGAAAGTCGGCGTCAGGATGGGTGCCAAAGGTGACGATGCGTCTGTTCTTGAGTTGGTTCGCGAGGGCCAGGGTCTCTTCGTGGTCGTGGTTCAGTATAATCAAGCCATAAAAAGGGACGCGTTCGGCAAAATCGAGGTAGGCTTTTTTTACATGATCAAAATGGCCATAATGGTCCAAATGTTCAGGGTCGATGCTGGTGATGATGGCCATTGAAGGATAGAGGTGGAGAAAGGAACTGTCGCTCTCATCGGCTTCAGTAATCAGATAGTGGTCCCTTCCCAGGTGCGCATTGCTGCCGGTGGCTTTTAAAATGCCGCCATTAACCAGTGTTGCATCAAGGCCGGTTTCAGAAAACAGGGTGGCCACCAGGGAGGTGGTGGTGGTTTTACCGTGGGTGCCGGCGATGGCGATGCTATATTTAAAGCGCATCAGTTCGCCTAAAACTTCAGCGCGGCGAATTTGAGGAATGCCCTGTTCTTCAGCGGCTAAGCGTTCGGGATTATCTTCTTTGATTGCGGAGGAGTAGACCAGTGCCTGTGCGCCTTCGATGTGGCGGGCGTCATGGCCCTTATAGATCGTCAAGCCTAAATGGCGTAATCTTTCAATATTGCCATTCTCAGAGATATCCGAACCGGTAATCTGGAGGTCCATGGCGTGAAGAATTTCAGCGATGCCGCTCATACCGATACCGCCAATCCCTACGAAGTGAAGTTTTTGAAATTTCTTAAAGCGTGTGTGGGGGTGGGCGTGCATCATTGTGTAGGAATCCAAAATTAAAGACGGTTTGCAAAACTTAAAAAATAAGTGTGTGATCTGTGGTGATCTTACGGTCTGCTAAGCGTACCGTTTGTGCGCTGTTTACGCGCTGACCTTTAAGATCATGGCGCAAAGTTCGCGTTTTGACAATTGATTTCGGGCTATCTGGAAAATTTTTTTTTAAGAGTGTGCCAAAATTGTTTCAATAATCTGTTCTGCGGCTTGGGGGGCGCCCAGTTTTTTTGCATTAACGCCCTTTATTCTCCCTTGTTGCGGTTTTTCGATGCATGTTTTTAAAAATTGGCTGAGCCACTCTGGTGTAAAATCATTTTGTGCACAGAGCCAGCCGGCATCATTTTTTTCAAGTACTCTGGCATTGGCGGTCTGATGATCATCGGCGGCAAAAGGGTAAGGGATGAGGAGCGCTGGTTTACCAAACAGGGTGATCTCCGCCAGACTGGTGGCACCTGCCCGACAGATGACCAGGTCCGCCTGTTGGTAGGCGCTGGCCATATCGGAGATAA
>JBQGBW010000119.1:0-12120 GCA_052043475.1 Magnetococcales bacterium HHB-1 | reverse complement strand
CATTTTTGGCGTGGGATCACAGGTGCGAAGAGCGAGACCTGAAAATAGTCCTCCACATCAACGGTCATGGCATTGTTTTGGGCGTTGCGCTCTTTTTCAGGAGGGGAGGCGCTGTTTTTTGTTTTTGGGGATGCCATGATGATCCCTTGTGATCAGGCTAACTGTTTTTTTAATATTTTTGCGATGCGTTCCGAAGCGAAGCCATCCCATAGTTCGGGTTCACGTCCCGCTTTGCCGCCATGATCAATGGTCTGGTTGGTGACTTTGAGAATGCGTTCCTTATCCACACCGACAATGGTATTGGTGCCTTGGGTGATGGTGATGGGGCGTTCGGTATTCTCTCTTAATGTGATGCAGGGGACGCCTAGCGCAGTGGTCTCTTCCTGGATTCCTCCAGAGTCGGTGAGTACCAGTTTGGCGTGGGCCATCATGCCAAGCATCTCCAGATAGCCGATGGGAGGGAGGAGGAGAATGTTTTTTGCGGTCAACGCTTTAAGCAGGTTGTTCTCTTCGAGGCGTTTTTTAGTGCGGGGATGGAGAGGGAAAATCAGTGGAAGGCGTTGACTTATGGTTTGCAGACAATCAATGAGGCGTTGCAGAACTTCTGGATTGTCCACATTTGAGGGGCGGTGAAGGGTGACTAAGGCAAAATTCTGTTTTTCGATTGTAAAGCGGTTAAATCCAGGGGAGACGCGTTCAATGGCCTGGCTTGGTTCTGGTGCCTGGGGCGCTAAACGTTTGAGGGTATCGATCATCACGTTACCCACAAAGTGGATTTTATCCTGACTGATTCCTTCGCGGAGCAGGTTTTCTTCTGCAAGTTTTTCTGTGGTAAAAAGATAATCGGAGAGTTGATCGGTGAGGATGCGGTTGATCTCTTCGGGCATGTTGCGATCAAAGCTGCGTAATCCTGCTTCGACATGGATAACCGGGATGCCTTTTTTAGCGGCGACTAAGGCGCAGGCGATGGTGGAGTTGACATCACCAACCACCAGTACCGCTCTGGCCTGGTAGTGATCGACCTCTTTTTCAAAGCGGATCATCACCTCAGCGGTCTGTTCGGCATGGCTTCCAGAGCCTACGCCAAGGTCGCGGTCGGGTTCTGGGATGCTCAGTTGTTTGAAGAAGGCATCTTTCATGGCGGCATCGTAGTGTTGCCCGGTATGAATCAGACGCACAGGCAGGGCATTGTCGCCCTTTTTCAGGGGGGGGAGTACGGCGGCCATTTTCATAAAGTTGGGGCGTGCGCCAACGACGCATAGAATGGGTGATTCAGCCATTGATCGATCCCTTAAATTTCAGGTCTATCTCTATTATAAGCCAAAGATGCGACGAATGAGTCCTTTTTTCTTGCGTCGTTCATTGCCACTGCCGTAACTGCCGTAGCTACCGTAACTACCATAGCTACCGTAACTACCATAGCCGCCATATCCTCCGTAGCCGCCATAACCGCCATAGTAGTAGCCGGCTGCACCACGGGCGCGGAGTTTATTGAGAATCAGCCCAACGATCTCTAGGTTATCGAGCTGTTTTAAGGCATCTTTGACGGCAAATTGGGGGGTATGGTCGGCTTCGACAACCATCACGATCTGTCCCATGTTTCTGGCCAGTTCTCTTGCTTCGGTGGTGACCAGCAGGGGAGGGGAGTCAAAGACGATAATGCGATCCGTGCCTGAGGCGGAGAGGTCTTGTAGGAGGATGCGCATATTTTCACTGGCGAGCAGTTCTGTGGCGTGGTGGTGGCGACGTCCAGAGGGGAGGAGAAGCAGTTTGGGAATGTTGGTGCGAATGAGTACATCGCTGAAGTCGTCTACCTTGCCCATGAGATAGTCGATCAGTCCGACTTTTGCTTTAAATCCTAAGATGCGGCTGACGGAGGGCTTTGCCACATCGCCATCGACAAGAACCACGGTATAGTCCATCTCCGCAGCAAGGCTCATGGCAAGATTGACGGCGGTGAAGGTTTTTCCCTCTTTGGGGAAAGCGCTGGTGACCATGATCATGCGCGCATGTTTAACATCTTTGCGGCCATGACCAGAGATATTGAGAAGAAGGGGGCGCTTTATGATGCGATACTCTTCAGCGATGTGACTGCGTCCGATATCGGGGGTGAGGATCCCTTTGGCTTTCAGGCGTTCCAGATCGATGACTACTTTTTTTCGTACACCTGTAAAGGCGATACCGCGACCGGGTTCTCTTCGATTGGTGTAGCTGAAATTCATCGCGCTCTGTTCCACAGTGCTCCCCTTTTTTAAATTGATGAGATTTAGACCGTTTTTTATTAAGTGGGTGTTTTTATTTTCATCACGCGCTTATCAAAGAGGAGTGTACCTCGCTTATCCAAAAACTTCCAGTCTAAAATCTGTTTGGTGTCTCCGACTGTCCAGGGTTAAAGCGCTTTGGCAAGGATCAGGATGCTTCCGTAGGCGCCGAGCAGAGCTAAAAGGGCGAAGATGTAGATAAACTTTGTTCCCAGCAGAGCGGAAGTCGGGCTGTCATCGATTCTGGATACGGTCCCCAGAACGGGAAGTCCAAGCTCTTTTTTTAGGAGTGAGGGGGTATCGAAGACAGGTCGGATGACGGAGAAAAAAAGTCCTAAGGCAAGGCCGGAGAGTGTGCCGCCAATGAGTACGATGGTGACAAAGAGGGGGCGGTTGGGGCCGTAGGGTTTGAGTGGGATGCGGGGGGATTCTAAAATTTTAAAGCGAACCCCTTTACCAGACTCTTCGGTCACCTCAATCTGGTGACGGATATCAATCTGCTTTTTGAGGAGTTTTAGAAGGCGTTCCTTATGCATTTGGAAACGGCTTTGCAGGCGAATCAGTTCCACTTCAACGGCGGGGATTTCGCCTTCGAGTTTACGCAGTTCGCTGAGTTTTGTTTCGAACTGTTCCACGCGTCCGCGAACCTCTGAGAGTGCTGTATCGTTTTTTATCAGTTCCTCTTTTAAGTTGGCGATCACGCTATCCGATGCTGAAGAGGTGTCATTGGCGGCGTTGCGCATCTTCTCTAAGCGTTCGATCTCTTGCTGTTTTTTTCTGTTCTGGGCTTCAATCTGTCGGGTGATGGCGACAACATCGGCGTGCCCTTCGGTATAGAGCGGGTGTTTTATGCCGCCTTTTTCATAGAATCGATCCAGAAGCGCGAGTTTTTGTTGGTGCAACGCGGCAATTTTTTTCTCGATGGCGCCAATGGTTGAACTCTCTGCAAAGCGTTTTTCCAGTTGTTGTTGAAGATTTTCTTTTTTCTTCTCCAGAGCAATCAGGTTGTAGTTTTCCTCTTTCAGCTCATTCTGTACTTTTTGAAGTTGTTCGTAATATTCATCAATACCACCTGAGGGAAAACGGTTTTTGTTTTTAAATTCGCGCAACTCCTGTTCTAAGACGGTGACTTTGGCTTCGGCGGTATTGATCTGTTGAACGAGTAGCTTTTGTACTTCCCGAAGAGAGCGGGCAACACCACCACTGAAGGTTTTCTCCATCAGGGTGTTGAGCAGTGATTCGATGACCTGCTTTGTGACTCTGGGGTGGGGCGATCGATGAACAATTTTATAGATTGTGGCTTGTTCTGGAGCGAGCGTGAGTTGCGCGCGAAGCAGAGCAAGGGTCTCTTCGATCTCTTTTGGGTTGCGTACCCTTAAGGTAAGGTCCGATTCTTGGATCGCACGCATGAGATTTTCACGGTTGAGTAGGCTGCTGAGAACACGTCTGGCCTCAGTGGTGGGATCAGGCATCATGAGAAGATCTTTTCCCATGTGATCTTTTATGGGAGCTTGTGGATTTTCGATTAATATGCGCCCCTGGGCCATATATTGATCTTCCATGAAGGCGACAGCACCCCACCCGGTAAGGCAGACAAACCAAGCCATGGCCATCATGTGCCAACGGTGGCGCCACATCCCACGGAAGTGGGTATAGACCATATGGATTAAATCGCGAAAATCGTAGTCTTGCATATGAGTGATGCCTCGACAAGATATCTTTATAAAAAGCTTTTTAAATAAATTAAGGGTTAAACGGTTCTATTTTTCCGTTACTGTAGCAACAGGCTTTGGGGATGTCAAAAAATCAGCGAGAAGATAAAACGATGTCTGTTTTTTTTATGGCAAGCGTCTTTTTATCTTGTGGGCGCTCTATTTTATGTTTTTAAAGTGATGAGGTCGTGTTGTCTGTGAGAAAACAAGGCTGTATTGTCTGGATAAGGTGTTGTTTTTTATGCTACTACTCCTCTTCATCTTTAGGGGGGGGAGGTGTGGCGCCGCGGCCAAAAAGCACAACGCCAACAGAATGGATTAATACCAACATATCAAAGAATATACTACGATTTTTGACATAGTAGAGGTCATATTTTAATTTTTCAGCGGCATCTTTTTCAGAAGCGCCGTAGCCGTAGCAGACTTGCGCCCATCCGGTGATTCCGGGTTTGACGCGCAGGCGTTCGGTATAGTAAGGGATTCTTTTTTTTAGGCTATTCACAAAGTAGGGACGTTCTGGCCGTGGGCCGACGAGGCTCATTTCTCCATTGAGAACATTGAAAAACTGGGGGAGTTCATCAATGCGTGTTTTCCGAATAAAGTGGCCTACGCGGGTGATGCGGTGGTCATTTTTTTGTGCCCAGCGTGCGATGCCATCGCTTTCGGCGTCGCTGCGCATGCTGCGAAACTTCATGACCTGAAAAATTTTGCCGCCATAGCCGACTCTCTCTTGGCGATAAAGGATTGGTTCGCGTCCGCGACACTCGATCCATATGGCCAGGCTGGTGAGCAGCATGATCGGCCAGGAGATGGCGAGCAGGAGCAGGCTGATAAAGATATCAAAGGTTTTTTTGCTGATTTCGGTGAGTGCACTGTTATTGAGGCCATCGGATTGAAATACCCACCATTGAACTTCCAGGATATCAATATTAATTAGTCGTCGTTCGCGTTCAAAGAGATCGGAGAGGTCGAGGATGTGGCAACCCTGCTCTTTACAGTCGAGGATCTCTGACATCGCTTTTTTGGCGAGAGGCGTATCTAAGGCGATGACAATTTCATTGATGCGGTGAATTTTGACAAAATATTCTAACCCTTTGTGATGGGAGACGATTTTTTGTTCATTGATGTTTATGGGGTGGTTCTCTTCTGGCCAGTAGCCTAAAAAGGTGCGGTCAGGGGAGGCTTTTTCGAGCAGTTTGCCGGCGATTTTTGCGTTATCTCCTGCGCCATAGACTAAGAGGCGCCGTTTCAGCTTTTTGAGATCGAGCAGATAGTGGAGAAAAAAACGGCGAATGAGTAGAATGCTCAAGAGTGCTGTAAGGGTGGCGTAGCCAAAGGCGCCGCGCCCGATGAAGAGATCGGGAAAGACATAAAAAAAGAGGCTCATGGCCACCAGGCCGATGACAAAGCTTAGGATGACATTAAAAATTTCGCCGATAAATCCTGGTCCTAGACCGTTATTATCATGTATGCGTTGATAGCGTCCTGTGGCCGCCATGCTGATAACCATAACACCGGCAAAAAAGATCGCTTTAGGTAGCAATCCTTCGGCGTGAATTTCATCGGGTTGGGTCTCTTCCAGAAAGCGTAAGGAGACGCCAACAAAAACAGAGAGCGTAAAAAGGGTGTACTCGATCCAGACCAAGAGGAAGGCCCATTTGGGAATATAGTGTTTAAAGATACGAAACATAGTGGTTCCAAGTGATAGAGGGCCTTATATTGCGTCTTTTTACCGAAAGACTTAAACGCGTTGATTTGAGTTCAAAAGGGAGATCATTTGATGGCCTGTGGATTTTTAGCTGCGTTTTAAAGTTATGAGGCAAAAATGGATTGGAATGTGCCTTTGTTTTCCCATGGAAGCGCGGTTTTTCTAGAACGGGCTAGAGCAGGGGAGGGGACTGGAAATGGTGTATGAATTTTTGGTGGTGGTTTATCCTTGATCCTGGCAGGGCGCTCTGTTTTGATTTTCTGCTCTTTTTCGAACTGCAATTCTTGTTTGAATGTTCCCACCTTACGCCGGACTTGAATGTTGGTCAGTATAATGAGTGCGGCGTATTGGTAAGGGAGGTCGAAGTAGGCCAAACCTAAAAAGGCGCCTGCTGCGGCATATCCTACCAGGGAGACCTGCAACATGGAAGAGAGATCGCGGGCCCAAGCCAGTTCAGGATGTTTTTTACTCTTTCTTATTGTGCTTCCTGCGACCAGGAAGACAGAGATATAGAATAGCATAAAAAGGATGAAGCCGGCAAAGCCATGTTCGGCGATCACTTCAAAGTAGATGGAGTGGGCATCGTGAAAGTCTTCAGGATTGGGGGCGTATTGTCTGTAGATGTGGGGTGTAAACACGCGAAACCCGCCGCCAAGGAGAGGGTGGTCTTGGGCGAGGTTGACAGCAAACCACCAGGAGTTAACACGTCCTTGCGCTGAACCATCGGCTTCGACGCTTTCTTTGTCTTTGGTAAAGATCAGCACGGTATTCATCCGATCTTTCCATTTATCTGGCATAACGTAGAGCAGGCCTGGGAGGATGATAATTGCCAGGAATATAGAGAGCCAGCTTTTTCGGGCTTTGATTGCGTAGGCTCCCATGAGTGCGGCGAATCCTACTAATCCGCCGCGGGAGTAGGTGCCAAAGATGGTGACAACGGAAAGAAAGGTCATGCCGATGACCCCGAAGCGTAAAAATCTGGATCGGGTGTGTAGCTGAAGATAGCGCATCAGCGGCAGTGAAATCAGTAGCGCCAGGGCGAGTCCGTTGTTATCCCAGAAGAAGCTGTATTCAGGACCGTGGGCACGGTGTGCGCCGCCAGTAAGTATTGTAAAGATCCCCCCCTTGATCCCCCAGAAGCCAATAGAGACGGCGAGAACCCAGCTATAGTAGTGAATCCAGCGTCGCTCTGTCATGAGCATGAGAACGACAAAGGTCATGATTTGAATTTTCAGGAAGCGTTGCCACTCCATCTGAGCAAAATGGGGGTTGAGTGCGAAGATGGTGGTTATGGAAGTCCAGATGATAAAAATGGAGAGAATGATGGTGGTTGTGGTCCAGGGAATTTTTATGCGTATCTGTTTTGAGAAAAATATACCCAGGAGAGTGACCAGAGCCAACATATAGACAAAACGATAGTGGTAGGCGAATCCATAGGTGAGACGCTGAGGATTCATGAAACCGACCCAGGCCCACATGGTCAGGCCGATGCGGGGCCAGATGAAGCACGCGGGCAGCATGCCAAAAATAAACATGGTTAGAACAAGGTCACTCATCTTTTTTGGTATCTCTATTTTTTATGTATCTCTTAATAAAATTTATCCTTAGAGCCACACAGCGCTATTCTATCATAGTAAAGAGGGGGAACAAACCGCTTATCTTCGATGGATATCGACTGATTAATTTTTTTTATGGGGCTGTGTTGCCGTGTGTTTTTGTTCTTGAATCTGTTCTATAAGCATGATGACGCGTTGGGCGTTTTCAGACCAGTAGGCTTTTAGCGTTTGGATTCTCTTCTCAGCCTGTTTTTGCATGGTTTTTAAGGTGGTGGGATTTTTGCAGAGATGGCGTAGCGCCTGGCTGAATGCGTCGGTGTCTTTTGCAGGGATGAGCAGGGCTTCTTTTTTGTGGCGAACAATTTCACGAATGTTGGCGCGATCCACAGCAATAACGGCTTTTCCCATCGCCAGATATTCAAACAGTTTAATCGGAGAGGCGTAATCGGTGACATCCGGTTGAACGCAGATATCCATGGCGGCAATCATTGCGGGGATCTCTTCGCGTGCAATGGCGCCGGTAAAGACAATATTTGGGGTGATGTTAAGCTCTTCTGCCAGCGTTTTAAGATCTGTGACCGCAGGTCCATCACCAACAATCAGGGCTTTTATGGCAATGCCCTCCTTCTTAAGGGTGGCCACCGCTTGAATAAGACGATCAACACCATGCCAGGGGCGAATCCAGCCAACAAAGCCGACGATAAAGTGATTTTCAAGTTGATACTTCTGACGCAGTATCGTTCCTTCAATATGGGGATGAAACTGTTCTGGGTCGACCCCATTGGGCATCACGACAATGCGTTGTGGCTGAACACCCTGCTTTATAAAACGTTGTCTTAGAACCTCGGATACAGCGATCACATAGTCTGCATTTTGAGCAATCCACTGTTCACTCTTTTGAGCCAGGCTTTGAAAAAAGAGTCCGTCGTGCTGTTGCATCTCTTCGACCAGTGGCGCATTGACTTCAAGAATCAGAGGGATTTTATGCCATTTTGCGGTTAATATACCGGCAAAGTTAAAGAGGGCGTAGCGTTCATAGATAAATTGAGGTTTTTCTTGCTTTGTCCGCCAAAGAAGAACCGGAAAGATCAATACCGCATAAGCGATTGCGAGAAGTTCATAGAACCAGTAGGGGATGCGCAGGCCGAAAAGACGGTTGCCGCCATCTTTTGTGGGCTTTTTTTTCTCTTTTTTAACCGTTGTTGTGGCACGTCCCTGAAGAATAACATTCCAGCCAAGCTGTCTGAATCCCTTGCAGAGCGCAGCAATATGGATGCCTTGCGCATCTTCGGCACGGGTGCGGTGATGGTAGAGCAGGGTTCCGGGTTTGGGCATAATTTTCAGGTCTTTGTTGTTAAGCGATGTGCATCAATGGCCTGTTGGAGTTGGGCTTTTTGACCGCGTGCGCTCTCTTGCCAGGAGAATTGGGATGCGTATTGGCGTGTTTTTTGACGTTCAGGGGGAGATGTGAGCAGTTTTTTGCAGCTTTCTGCAATGGCGTCAGGTGTGCGTTCAGAGAGAAGATAACCCGCTGTGGGGTTTTGGATTACCTCAGGCGCGCCCCAGACATTGCTTGCGATCACTGGTGTGCCGCAGGCCATCGACTCTAAAAGAACGTTGGCCCACCCTTCACGGCTGGAGGCTAAAACCAGGATATCGGCGGCACTGTAGTGTTGACGTAACGCCTTTTCATCGAGATAACCGGCAAAACGAACCCGGTCTTCCACATTTAAAGATTTTGCCAGTTTCTCCAGGGTTGCCTGTTCTGGTCCTTGGCCTGCGATAATCAGGGTGATGTTTTTATCGAGCTGGGGGAGGGCGCGGATAATGAGATCATGGCCCTTGCGAGTGATCAGATGTCCTACAGAGAGCAGGATTTTTGTTTGAGGATCAATGTTAAGTTGCTTACGGCACTGTTGTTGATCTAAAGGATAAAAGACCTGGTTATCTACCCCGTTTCGTAGCACCACCACCTTCTGTTCTTCAATGCCCAACTGGATTAAAACATCTTTCAACGCCTGGCATACGGTAATCAGACCATGAGCCTTGTTGGCGGCATTTTGAATCATTTTTCTGGGTAGTGTATGGTTAGGGATAAGATTAAGGTCGGTGCCCCGGGAGGTGACCACCACCGGAACGTTTAATCTTTCTCCCAGCCAGACCGCAGCGATACCATCTGGATAGAAAAAATGGGCGTCGATCACTTCAAAGGGAAAGTGTTTTCGATAACGCTTGAGTAGAGGCCAGAGAGAGAGTGCCATAAGCAGAGGCGCGATGCTCATACCCACTTTGGGGATGACGGGAAAACGGCGATAGGTGATGGGAATCCCGCCATGATCTCCTTTTTTCTCTACCTTGGCAAACTCAGCATAACGGCCAAAAAGGGAGTGCTTTGAGGGAAACCAGGGTATGGGCGCAATCACATGGGCTTCGACACCGCCGGATGCAACCATCTCTTGAAGGCGCCGGGCAACAAAAATGCCGTGATGGGGCGTGATGCTGTTTGGAAAAAGAGAGGTCAGGGTTAGAACGCGCATCCTTAGATCTTTGTCCATCGGTTAATTTTATCTCTAACCTCTTTTGTACCCTCTTTATCGTTTAAAAACTACTTTTTTTTACTCTGTTGCTTCATCTTGGACCGATTTTCGCTTTATACATACATTTAGAAGTATTCTTTAGGCTCCAATGCTTAAGGCTGTGCTATCTTTTGACACACTACTGTAACGTGATACCCTTTTATGGCTGATCTGAAACAGAAAGTTCTTACGGCTGTTGGTTGGAGTGCTGCTGGGCGTCTTTCAGCGCAACTGCTCAGTTGGGCGGCAACGATCCTGATTATCCGCATTCTCACGCCGGAGGATTATGGCTTAATGGCGATGGCGGCAGTGACGGTGGAGATCCTCTTCATGTTTAGTGAAGGCGGGTTAGGCATGGCGTTGGTGCAGCGAAAAACATTGACCGATGCCTTGATAAGACAGATCTTTGCGCTACTGATTCTTTTTAATACGCTGCTTTTTCTGGCGCTCTTTTTTGCTGCTCCCCTGATCGCACTCTTTTTTAATGAGCCACGTCTGGTGGCCATGATTCGTATTCTCGATCTACAGTTTATCTTTCTGCTTTTCACGATTATCCCCTCATCGCTTCTACAGAGGCAGATGGACTTTAAGCGTAAATCGATTATTGATTTTATCGCCACCACGTTAAGTAGCATATTGAGCCTGACGCTTGCTTTCACAGGTTTTGGTGTGTGGGCTTTGGTGGTGGGTGCGATGGTGCGGCCTTTCTGTCTGATGATCGGGATGAACTGGATTGTGCGTCGGTGGTTTAAACCCGATTTTTCTCCAAGTGGCTTAAAACAGGTCTTCTCTTTTGGTTTTCTGGTGACCGCGGACCGTTTTCTCTGGACGCTTTATGCGCAAAATGACTCCTTAGTGATCGGTAAAACGTTGGGAAAGGAGTCTTTAGGTGTTTATGCCGTAGCGATGCATCTGGCGGCTTTGCCGATGAAAAAAGGGGCTTCCATCTTAAATGAGGTGGCGGTCTCTGCTTTTGCCAAGGTGCAGAATGAGCCTGATTTAATCAGAGAACATCTGCTCAAGGCGACACGGTTGGTGGGATTGCTCTCTTTTCCGCTCTTTTTTGGCTTATCTGCAACCGCGCTTGAGATTACGTTAGGGGTATTGGGGGAGAAGTGGCATCAGGCGGTTCTACCTTTACAACTCCTGACGTTGGCGATGCCTCTGCGTATGTTGACCAAAATTAATGCGCCTGCACTTTTTGGTATTGGCCACCCTGAAGTTAATGTGGGAAATATGGCGCGTGCGGTTCTGGTGATGCCAGTGGCTTTTTTTGCAGGAAGCTTTATCGGTTTAGCAGGCGTTTCTCTTGCTTGGATTACCGCTTACCCTCTACTCTTTTTCTGGATTATCCGGCGCTCACTCCCCTTTCTTCATGTTCCGATCAAACGCTATTTTCAAGCGCTCTATCCGCCCCTTCTCTCGGCCATTATCATGTGGCTTGCGGTGGCCTTTCTGCGTTGGCTTTTAAAAGATCTGGGGTTTGATTGGCCCCCTCTATTGATGTTATTGATGCTGGCGTGCGGTGGTGCTGCGGTTTACTTAAGTGTGATCTTGCTCTTTTTTACGGACTATTTTAAAGAGGCTTATGATCTGCTTCAGCGCCGAAAATCTCGAAAGTCAGCGAAGGATACGGATAAGGTGCGTGTTTCAGTGGATAAAAAAACGGTCAATCGAACAGAGCGGTCCGATTATCCCAAACGGCTTCCTTTCTCTGATCCACCGGATATGCCGATCATGCCTAAAGAGATGGGTTTATTCTCTCCTGCGATAAAGAAATCAGAACAAACAGAAGCTTTTTCTGCTGATCACGCCTTTAAAGATCGGGCTTTGATGATTAAAATGCTCAAGAGAAGGCGGCGTTTGTGGCGCAAGCGGAGAAGTTGCTGTGGACGGCGAAACAGAAAGGCGTTGAAAAATCATTTTTCAAAATGGTAAAAATCCTTTACACTGTTTTTATATTTAAAGATAGATATCTTATGCGCTTCTTTTAGATTTGAGGCGGAAGAGGAATAGTCTGGTGTGTGGTATTACTGGTATTGTCGGAGATTTCTCCCCCGCAGAGGGGAAGCGGCTTGTGCAGCGGATGAATCAGCAGATTGCTCATCGTGGTCCAGATGATGAGAGCGCTTGGAGTTGTGGTGGTTTTGCTTTTGGTATGCGGCGCTTATCGATTATCGATCTGGTGGGTGGTCAGCAGCCGATCTGGAGTCCTAAGGGCTCTGGCATTGTTTTTAATGGTGAGATCTATAACTATCAGGATCTAAGGTCGGAACTCAAGCAGCAGGGGGTGGCGTTAAAAACCCG
>JBQGBW010000118.1:0-12448 GCA_052043475.1 Magnetococcales bacterium HHB-1 | reverse complement strand
TTTGTTCGCACACTCAATAACTCGTTTTCTTGTCTTAAGATGATGCCAAAGCTTGCTTCCACATTTTGGACATATGAAACCGTCTGGCCAACGCAGTTGGATAAGAAAGTCAAAACATCCATCTTCAGTCGAAAAACGAAGGCTGAAATCAAGTAAATTATCTGGAATATCCATCTCAAGCATGTTTGTTTGAGTGCAGAGAAAAAGACTTTGATAATTGTACTATAGCCTGCACCAACCGGATACCCATATCAGGCGAAAGCCTTGATGGTGGACAAGGGTTTAACCGTCTGATTGTTTATGGTGATGTCGATCTCTCTGGCATGCAACTCAAAAATATTGATACCTTCCAGATCAACTCCACCGTAACCTTCAGCGCACAACAACTCAGCCAACTCAGTCCCAGCGCGCTAACCGGTGATAACAGTACATCCATCCTCCATATTGTCAACGAAAACAGCACCAATGTGGAACTGGATCTCAGTGATGTACAACTCTCCCGTTTTCATACCTTACAGATCGATCATAACGTGACGGTTATTGTCGATCAGGAGGATATCGACAGCCTCCATTTTCTCACCGGCCAAGGCACATTGAAAGCATCTGAAACAACTCAGACACTGGATCTATCGGGAAAATATATTACCCAGACCGTCCAAGATAAAGATGGTCAGATTGATGCCAATCATGGTGGCGGAATCCATGTCACCGGCCAGCTTCAGATGGGCTCGAAAGATGATGATACCTTAACCGGCAGTGACAGCGATGACCGCCTGTCAGGCAATGATGGGAACGATATCCTGCGTGGTGGTGCAGGCGATGATATCCTGCGCGGTGGTGCAGGCATCGATCTTATGGATGGGGGAGATGGTAACGATACCTTTGTGATTGTGGGCGACCTCTCCGGTGGTGGCAAGGTGGACTCTGATGAGGACACCGCCGCACTGGGCTTTCCGCTGACAACGCTCAACTTTCAAAATCTCAATGAAGACGAAGATGGGGCCGCTGAAACCATTCTAGGCGGCGCTGGTGAAGATACCCTCTATGTTTATGGTACCGCAGATCTAAGCCGCTACACCATTGAGGGCATTGAGCATATTGAAATTCGCTCGGATGTAACATTCAACAGCCAGTTTTTAAATGATCTTTTAGCTTCAGGTAACAGTACCCTCTCTGGCGATGGCAGTAGCACCATTCGTCTTGAAGGCGGTACGGCCAGTGATCCTCTGGTTCTCGATCTGACCCAGGCCAACTCTGTGACACTCAACAATATTGGCCAGATTGATCTTGGTGAGCATGTGGTCCTCAAAATTGATACGCTCGATCAGTTGGGTGGCGCCCATATCCTCACCGGAAAAGGAGCGGTGCGTGCCGATAATGATACGCTCTCTCTTCCCAGTGACTATACAGTAGAATCCGGACTATCCGTTAAACGCAGCGATAATAGCAGTGCTTTAGGAGAAGCTCAGGTTCTAAAGAGTGTGGTCCGCTATGCCACAGGAGATACCATTCGTGGCGACTTGGGAGGAGAGGCCAGCGATGACTATCTGATTGGCACCGAAAAAGATGATCGCTTCGACAGCGGCGATGGACACGATGTCATGACTGGAAAAGGGGGCGATGACATCTTTAAGGTCCACGGTACAGGCACAAAAATTATCATCGATGATACCGAAATCAGCACCCGAGCAGGCGATACTCTCGATCTCTCCGCCGCCAACGCTTCGGCTAAAGTGGATCTCACCTATGGTGGCACCATTGGCAGTCAGACCGTGATTAAACTGGGAGCGGGTAGTGCTCAGGGCGCCACCGGGCAGGATGGTCTGAAATCCAATCTGATGCTGATTATGGATGTCTCCGGCAGTATGGGATGGGGTAGCCGACTCATAAAGGCCAAAAACGCCGCCTATGAACTCCTGGACGCCTATGGCGCGTTGGGAGATACCGCTGTACGTCTGATTACATTTAACAGCGGTGCCAGATCTTACTTTGGTAATCAGGATGCATGGCTGGATCTTAGCATTGCAAAACAGGCCATTGGTGGTCTGCGTGCAGGAGGTGGAACCAACTATGTTTCTGCCATGAATAAAGCCAAAGATGTTTATAACAAGGGGAAAGGAGAGATTTATCAATCCCAGGATGATGATGTCTCCTATTTTCTCTCGGATGGACAACCTAACTATCCTGTATCATCCAGTCAGGAGAACAGTTGGGAGAATTTTCTCATTGAAAATGATATCACCTCCTACGCACTCGGTTTTGGCGGTCTAAACAATACCAGCCGACTGGAGCCCATCGCTTTTGATGGCACCAAGGTGGATAACCCCAGTGATGACCACACCCCTGGAGAAATTCCAGCACAAATTGAACTGGACCTCTCCCAGTTAGGCGACACCATGGTCGCCAATGCCAAGCTGGATTTTATCGAAAACCTCATCGGGACAGCCTATGATGATACCCTCACTGGTAATCGACTCGATAATCAGATCAAAGGCGGTGCGGGAGATGATCTCTTAACCGGAGAAGCGGGTAATGATCGCCTTATGGGGGAGAAGGGCGAAGATATCGCCCTGTTCTCAGGTAAAAAGTCAGAGTATGAGATCACACGTATGGGAGGGACACTCTTTGTCGAGGACCGCGTCAGTGATCGCGATGGTAAAGATGCCATCATCGGCATCGAAACCCTGCGCTTCAGTGATGGAGACTTTAAAACAGATCTTATTCAGGAAAAACCGCTGCTCAATTTTCAGCAGGTTCTTGATACCAACAATATCGGTTACTACAGCTTCTTTGCCAAAAAAGCCTGGGGCTCCTACTATTTTGATGGCATGGAGAGTGATCCCAACTATGACACCAAAGCAAAACAGCACTATAACGACATCCTTTCAATGGATGGTATCCGTCCACTCTCGGCGGATGAACTCAACCTCTACGCTGGCACAACCACATACGAACATGCCAATCTGCCATTGATTGGTAAAATAGGACTCCAAGCCATCGGTCATCTGAAGAACTCAATTCTCACCGATACGCTCACCTACAGTTTCTCAGAAGGGGGAAGCAACGGCCAAGTTTCTGGAATCTATCAGGGCAACAACTCCTATGCCACCGCCTGGCGCAGTGCAGATGCTGTGTTTGTTGACTTCAGAGGAACAGTCTCGGGTCAGGATTGGTATGATAATATTTTCACCATGGCAGATCATTATAACAAGTATCATCCATTCATTGATGCTCTTGATCACTATATTCAGTCTGATGGCTCTATAAAACAGGTCTATGTTGGCGGTCACAGTCTGGGTGGCGGTATGGCCGAAGCCTATCTGAGTGAGCACCCAGGAGATATGTATCAAGGTGTGACCTTCGAAGCCGCCCCTTATGACAGCATTACAAAATTTCAATCACTCCCCATTATCTTTCCAAAACTTGCTGCTTTTATAAAACTGTTGTCTGCCCCCATTCCAACTAAAAATGATTCCCGCTTGATCCAATTTGAGTTTAACAGCGATATTGTACCGGATCTGGGTATCAATCGTGGTTACAGCGTCTCCATTGAAAATGCAAAAAGTGGTTTAAAGTTGACCTCATCACTTGCCAGTACTGTCGCTTCTCTGCTCACTGCTGAAACCCATAGTATCTCATTAGCCCTTCCCCTGACTGGATTCCTCGATCAAGAGAATATTCGCTTCGAAACACTGGCAGAAAAACAGAGCAACGCAGCATCTCTGCTCTAAGGAAGTCAACTCTCCATCGCTTTTGATACGCCAATCACGTCGCTTTCAAATACAACCGATTTTGGTAGCGGTGATGATGAAATAATTTTTGGTACACTATGGCGTGGTGCTGTTCAGGCCATAAAAACAGCAAAAGATCTCTACCCTTCACTCAACCCCATTGGATTCGTCAGCAACAGCCTGGAGATGGCTGATATGTTGACCAATGCTAAAAATCAACTCACAGCCAGTGACCGCATCCTCGCAGGTGGAGATGGCGATGATAAAATGTTTGGCGGCAACATGAATGATATTCTCTATGGTGGTGCAGGCAATGATAATCTGGGTGGTGGTGATGGAAATGATATTCTTTATGGTGGCACCGGTAATGACATATTAGATGAACCCAACTCAAAAACATGGGATCTAATCACCGATCAAATCGATCAATTTTTCTCTCTCGATCCAAAAGAGAGTGTGATCTGGGACACTGCACTCACAGAAGCAGGAAATCTATTCTTGGAAAAAGGTCTTCAATCAACGTTTAAAGCGTTTGGAATTAAGTTTGCTGAAGGGATAAAAGGATTACCATTGGATGCAGCAATCGACTACGCCGCCGATCAGTTGGAGTGGCGTACCAAAGGCCATGACCAACTTTTTGGCGGCACAGGGGATGATATCTATTTTGTCTCTTCCACTAAAGATCAGATCTTTGAATATGCGGGTGAGGGGGATCTGGATACCGTGATTATCGCCGGTGAACGCGGTCTCAGCGAATTTCTCTCCAGCAAAGATTACTATATCCCCAAACAGGTTGAGGTCGTTATCGCCCGCGATGATATCTATCTTAATCCATCAGAAAATTTTAATATCCATGGTTACAGTACGGATAGTGATTATCTTAATGGTACGACAACCCACTATCTCATTGGAAATTCGGGGAACAATATCATCATCGGTGGCCGCGGCAAAGATGTCATTGTTGGTGGTGCGGATAAAGATTATCTCTACGGTGGAGATGGTGATGATATCTTAACAGGCGGCAAATATGATGCCTTTAAAACATCCTTTAACCATATCCCCACCGCTGTTGCAGATACAATAGACGCCTATGCGGATTATCTGGCACTGGATAATCAGGATGTCTCCTATATGCGTGGCGGTCAGGGTAACGATACGCTCTACGGATCACAACTGGATAATGACTTCTTTCTCATTGATGTCAATCTCTCTGATAATATCGATAATGTGGATAACATTGTAGATTTCTACATTGCCCATCTGTTGAGTGATCCTTCGGCAGAAGATTATCTTGTCTTCTCAGCCGATCAATTAGGCATCCAGGTAGACGATGTGGATGCCTGGGGGCCCTCAGAGAAAAAAGTGAATAACCAAACAGCCCACCATGTTTCATCACTTAACTTTATGACGATTGATAATATTAACAACTATCGCATAAAAGATGGCCTGAATGCCGATCCACAGTTTATTCTGGATACCCAGTCCGGTGGCTTATGGTTTGATCAGGATGGCTCTAACGATGTGGGGGATCAAGTTCTTCTGGCGAACATATCCTCAGCAGGATATGGTTGGGCAACCGATCTCAATAAAATGGATGCAGATCAAATTTTAATTATGGAAGATGCTGAGTTTACAGATGTGATCTCATGAGGGCTTTGTGACACAAAGAGATGTTTTGATCTCAAAACAGAAGGGGAAGATATCTTTCATAAAATCTTCCCCCATTTTTTTACTCTTCATCCTCTAGCTTACGGGCTTCATCGATCAACATAATCGGAATGCCATCACGGACAGGAAAAGCCAGATTACAACGATGACAGACCAGTTCTAAATCATCTGGATTATAATCCAAAGCGCCTTTACAGGCAGGGCAGACAAGAATTTCCAGCAGTTCTTTATCGATCATTGAGAACAACTCCTTATTTAAAGATCTCCAGCCAGGGGATCAGCGTATGATAACTTTGCAGTGGACGGCGCGCCAGATACTCCAACCGTGCCCGCCCAATATAGAAGCGTTTCTGTTGTTGTGCCAGA
This sequence comes from Magnetococcales bacterium HHB-1, assembly GCA_052043475.1. Classification (GTDB taxonomy): domain Bacteria; phylum Pseudomonadota; class Magnetococcia; order Magnetococcales; family JBQGBW01; genus JBQGBW01. The sequence continues at coordinate 6,683 of JBQGBW010000118.1, read as the reverse complement.
GAAATTTTATCATCATCAATAAGATCCGCACGATTTTTTAAAAGCGTAATAAAAGGCTCTTCTAAAGTAAGAAGCTTCCTTCTATAGGGTGAGGCACAAAATTTACAGACCGCCTGACCCTTTTTAATAGAGAGATAATCCAGCCGGTCTCTCCGCTCACAGCCCGCGCAACAATCCAACTGCCAACCAAACCCCAAAGCCCACAAAAACTGCTCCTGACTCTTAAGCACCACACGATCAACCGGTACCCCCAAATTGAGTTGATCAAGAGACGTCTCCAGCAGAATAAAACGCTCTAAAGCAGGATCTTCAGGAGGAGAAAAACGATAGATCAGTTCAACCAGAAACTGACCGGCCATCAGTGTGGCGGTGGTGGTTAAAATATGGTGCCGAAAACGCACACCGGAGAGCACATCCAACCATCCCAGACTCCTCTCACCACGACGCCCCCATGCAATCATCACCGTATGAAAACCATGGATTAAAGCAGAACGCTGACCACTCTTTTTGCCAGTCTGTCGTCCCCCTTTCACAACACCAGAGATCAAACCATGCTGCCGGCTTAAACAGTGAATCAGCCACGCACTCTCCTTAAAAGGGGTTCGGCGCAGAATAATCGCCTGGTCTTGAAATCGCACAACCGCTCTCTTAAGCTACTCGTTAAGCAACCCTAACGATTTTAAGGCGCGACTATCCTCATACCACCCTTTTTTAACCTTAACCCACAACTTAAGATAGATCTTCACAGCAAACAGCTTCTCCAACGTATGGCGTGCATGCTCCCCTACCCGTTTTAACTGGGCGCCCTGACGACCGATCACAATGCGTTTCTGGGAGGATCTGGCTACCCAGATCACCCCATAGATATGCAGCACACCATTTTTCTCTTCAAACTGTTCGGTCTCCACTGCAATTGAGTAAGGAAGCTCCTTATTGAGACTTAAAAAGAGCTTCTCACGAATAATCTCTGCCGCTAACGCCCGTTCCGATTGATCTGTCACTTGTGCTTCAGGAAAATAAGGAGGGCCTTCGGGGAGATTTTTTCTAAGCAGGTTTAAGAGGGTATCTACATTTTTATCTTTTAACGCGGAGAGTGGAATCACCTCTTTAAAAGAGACCTGTCGCCTCTGGCTCTCCTGAGCAATCTTTTGCAGTTGGGTGATCAGATCATCCCGTGAGATGCGATCAATTTTATTGAGCACCGCCCAGACAGGGATTGCGCGTTGCGTAAGTTGTTGTAAGATCTGCCAATCGAGTTCAATAAAACCTTCCGGCGCGGGCACCAGATAGAGGATATGATCCACATCCTGGCAGCTATCCAGGGCGGTCTTCACCATCGATTGATTCAGACGGTTTTTATGGCTGATATGAATGCCGGGGGTATCCAGAAAAACCATCTGGCATGATTTTTCATGATAAACCCCTAAAATACGATTGCGTGTTGTCTGGGCTTTTGGCGAGACAATCGCCACCTTCTGACCGATCACACGGTTTAAGAAGGTGGACTTTCCCACATTGGGACGTCCAGCAAGGACAACGAATCCAGAGTGGAACCGATCTTTTTTAGACTTTTTTCGCGCTGATTCTGAGGGCATATTCATCCCATTTTTAAAATGATATCCAAGCCTGAAAAAGGCGATTGATCACTGCAAAGAGGCCGGCACCAGTTGTTGATAGACCTGTTCGGCGGCCGCCTGTTCTGCCTGACGTTTAGAGCGTCCCTTTCCTTGGCCGCTTAAACCTTGCGTCACCATGCATTGCACATGGAACTCTCTTTCATGCGGCGCACCCGCCACATGAATCACCTGATAAGTTGGTGGCGCATAACCATTCCCCTGCTGTTGCTCCTGGAGCAGGGTTTTAAAATCTTTTTTAACCGGCTCAGATCTTTCTAAACGTTTTGAGAAGAGATGATGGATAATCTTCTCCACCTCAATCAAACCGCTATCCAGATAGACCGCACCCAATAAGGCTTCGACACAATTACCAATAATTGAGTATTTGATCCTGCCGCCATTAAGCAGTTCACCCCGCCCTAAACGCACATAATCCCCAACCCCTAAAGAGCGTCCCAGCGCGCCTAAAGCCCGCGTATTGACCAGATCCGCCCGCCAGCGAGAGAGATCCCCCTCGGCGGAAGAGGCAAAGCGATGAAACAGCATATGGGTCACCACCAGATTGAGCACCGCATCGCCTAAAAATTCCAGTCGTTCATTATGAAACAATACAGAGGAGACCTGTTTTTTCTGACTGAGGGTGGTCAACATGGAGCGATGGGTTAAGGCATGACGCAACAATTCAGGCTCTTTAAAACGATAACCAAAGGTTTTCTCAAACCAGCAAACCTCCTCTTCTAAAGGTTCGGAATCCTGATCCAAGAGATGGTCTGCTGAAGAGAGCACCGATTGCTCTGATTTTAAAGTGGTTTTATCATCGACAGCAAGAGGATTTGCAGAACTCATTGGCTCTCCACTTCATAGGTGAGGGAGATCCCCTCCCATGAACCCAGCGGAATCACCTCTCCAGCAATTTCAAACTCCATCGGTTCCCAGAAGTCAACAAACACATGATAGCCACTCTGTGTCGGCGTAATGGCGAAGGTCTCTTCAGAGAGGTCCAATTGAGAGCGATGCGCCTCATAGTGGAGCCTTTTCTTAACTTCGTTCATAGGGAGATCGGAGAACTCATTGGCGACACGATTGGCCAGATCACGCAACAGATAGTATTCATAAAATGCGGGAACAATTTTGCCACCCACAATAAAGAGTCCACTGATAAGAAACAGCGTAATCAAAATATGACGCAAAGAGACACCCGCTTCAGAGTCGTATCTCTCTCTTTTTTTAAGCATTACTGAATCAGTAGCATCAAAATCGGGCTGTTTCATCGGTCTTAAAACTCAACATTTAGCGTTATCGTATCGGTTGGGCCAGACGTCCCCAACGCACATTGCCTTTATCCCAAAACCAACCATCCCCATGGGTATCCCAGGACCAGAAGAGAATCACCGCCTTACCTAAAAGTCGATAAGCAGGAACAAATCCCCAGGCGCGGCTATCGTTGCTGTTATCGCGATTATCCCCCATCACAAAGTAATGTTCTTCAGGGACAATCACGGCCATATCATGGCCCCTATGGGGCTGTAGCAGCAACTCATGGTCGGCACCATCGAAGCGTTCGGTGTAACGCCGCGCCATCACCTCACGATCCCTCTCATCAATATAGGCATAAGCCCCCTCATCTTTTAGAGGGATCGGCTTATTATTAATATAGAGGCGTTTATTCTCATAGACCACCTGATCTCCGGGGAGTCCGACAATTCTTTTGATATAATCCTTGCCAGGATCAGAGGGATATTCAAAGACCACCACATCGCCCCGTTTGGGACCATCGCCCATAAAAACACGCTTCTGTGTAAAAGGGATACGGTGACCATAGGAGGATTTATCCACAAACAGGTAGTCCCCCACCAGAAGAGAGGGAATCATGGAGCCTGAAGGAATTTTAAAGGGTTCGATGATAAAGGTTCTTACCACCAGAGCAATCCCCACCGCCATGACAATGGCATCGTAATACTCAACAAAGGTTGTCTTCTCACGCAGCATCTCACGGCCATAGAAAAACAGATAGATGCCAAAGACAATCAGTCCTAAGGCGGCCAACGCCCCCATGCGCGGGCTTCCATTGAGATCTTCGACGGAGGTGACATAACTCCCAAACATAAAGATGCCCGCAACAATAAACAGTATGCTGTGGACAATATGTTTTTTAAACCAGCTTTCGGACATGAGATTCACCTAATTCTCCACCTTCAGAACAGCCCAAAATGCTTCCTGGGGAATTTCCACTCTGCCAACCTGTTTCATCCGTTTTTTACCCGCTTTCTGTCGTTCAAGAAGTTTGCGTTTACGGCTGATATCGCCACCATAACATTTTGCGGTGACATTTTTACGCAGCGCTTTAACGGTTTCACGGGCGATAATTTTAGCCCCAATCGCAGCTTGAATCGCAATATCAAAGAGTTGTCGATGGATAATTCCACGCATTCGTTTAGCCAGATCGCGTCCACGGTGGGCGCTTTGATCACGATGAACGATCACAGAGAGCGCATCCACAGGGTCACCATTAATCAGGATATCCAACTTTACCAGATCGGCCTGTCGATATTCCAGGAATTCATAATCCAAAGAGGCATAACCCTTAGAGATCGATTTTAAGCGATCAAAGAAGTCGGTCACCACCTCATTTAAGGGAAGCTCATAGCGTAACATCACCCGGGATTCACTGATATAGGTCATATCCTGTTGAATCCCTCGACGTTCGGTACAGAGTTGCATCACAGCCCCCATAAACTGTGAGGGGGTCCAGATTGATGCAGCGATCATCGGCTCTTCGATCCATTTTCGCTTTTGTGGCGGGGGAAGCTGGGAGGGGTTATGGACTTCGATAGAAGAGTCATCCACCAGGATAACACGGTACACAACCGTGGGTGCGGTGGTAATCAGATCGAGGCCAAACTCTCGCTCTAAGCGCTCCTGAATAATCTCCATGTGGAGCATACCCAAAAATCCACAACGAAAACCAAACCCCAACGCTGGGGAGTTTTCCGCATCGTAGGAGATCGCAGAATCATTAAGGGTCAGTTTAGCCAGCGCATCCTGAAGCGTTTTATACTCACTGCTCTCCACCGGATAGAGTCCGGCAAAAACCATCGCCTTGATCTCCTGAAACCCTGGCAGTTGCTCTTTAGCGGGACGTTTAGTGTGGGTGATGGTATCGCCCACTCTAGCCTCAGAGACCTCTTTAATTCCGGAAATCAGATACCCCACCTCACCGGCGGCGAGTTGATCACAATCACACATGGATGGAGAGAATGTCCCGACCCGATCCACGTAATACTCCGCCTTGGTATGCATCAGGCGGATTTTATCCCCTTTTTTAACCTGGCCATCCACAATTCGAATCAATGCCACCACACCAAAGTAGTTATCATACCATGAGTCTACAATCAGTGCTTTTAAGGGCGCTTCAACATCGCCTTCTGGGGGCGGAACCGATGAGACAATCGTCTCTAAGACCTCCTCGATACCAATCCCTGATTTTGCCGACGCCTCAATCGCGCCATCGGCTTCTAAGCCGATCACATCTTCGATCTGCTGGCGTACACGGTCAGGGTCTGCGGAGGGGAGATCCACTTTATTGAGTACAGGGATAATCTCCAGGTCGTTATCCAAGGCCAGATAGGTATTCGCCAGGGTCTGGGCCTCAACGCCTTGCGCAGCATCAACAACCAAAAGCGCCCCTTCACAAGCGCCAAGGGAGCGGGAGACCTCATAGGAGAAGTCCACATGTCCAGGGGTATCAATGAGATTCAGAATATACGTTTTACCATCTTTGGCTTGATAATTAAGACGCACGGATTGCGCTTTGATGGTAATCCCGCGTTCCCGTTCCAGATCCATGCTATCGAGTACCTGTTCGGTCATTTCGCGTTGACTCAAGGTCCCGGTATGTTCAATCATTCGATCTGCCAGGGTACTTTTACCATGGTCGATATGAGCGATAATAGAAAAATTGCGAATTCGCGTCAGCGACATACGTCCTCATCCTCCGTGATGAACGATGCGCGTCTAACCTAATGATCAAGAGGCGTTCCCCTCACATCCAAACCATGAAAGCATCATTTTCATGGTAACCCTAATAAAGCGACACCATTTTTATAAACGGCTAGTTATAGTCGCCCCGGTCAGACTTTGCTAGTTCTACGGTTGCCAGAACGGCAGTTCTATGGAGCAGGTCGCGCTCTTCTCCTTTGTTGGGTGTACTGGAGAGGGTACGCAGTGCCTGATCACGGGTTTCTCGTAACTGTTCCCGGTTTTCGCCGGATTCGTGACCTTGCTTAAGGTTATCTCCCAGATCTTCCAGAGAGCCAAGCAGGTCATCGGTCTGTTCTAACTGTTCTCTTTTCTGGTGCAAGCTGGCTTCACTTCCACCGATAGGGGCCGTACCTGTGAGCGCAGTTAAAGGATTACTCGCTTGAGGTGCGGCAACATTATCCAGATAGTGGGCAAACTTTTCTCCGCCAGGGCCACTGGTTTGACGGCCTTTTCCTGTTTTGGCAGTGCTTGCGCTACCGGAACTTTTATCCAAACGGCGAATTGGCATAAAGTTCTCCCATAGTTAAAGATGGATCGTATTCGATCTTCTATTATACCATCAAGAATTAATCAAGGTTTGTGCCATTTTCATCCAAGATCTGGCATCGAAATTATACAGTAAAGTCTTTTACTTCATCGTTTTCGATCTCTTTGCCTTCGGAGAGCAGTTGACGATACTCTTTATGGCTATGAAAAACAGAGAACAGATAGACCGCACCGATGATAAAGAGCGTCACCGCATAGTGGATCGTGAGCAGTGTCAGAATGATTACAACGGCAACGAGTGTAAAAAAGGGGTGTTTACGATGCCATGAAAAATCTTTAAAGCTACGAAAACGCAGCGAACTCACCATCAAGACACCCAGAATAAAGACCAGAAACAGCGGTAACCAGCGCCAGAGTCCATCCACAGAAGAGCCACCAGAGATGCCTAGTTGACCATAAAAGAGAATGGTTGAAGCAAGAATTCCAGCCGCCGCCGGTACAGGCATCCCCTGAAAATAGCGTTTGGAGAGTCGTTCATCC
>JBQGBW010000117.1:0-12537 GCA_052043475.1 Magnetococcales bacterium HHB-1 | reverse complement strand
CGCCAGCGCCAGCGCATCAGATTTTCCCGCTCACTGTCGAGTAGGAGTGCGGGGCTATAGAGGGTTTTCTGTGCCAGTTTCTCTTTATTATCACGGCTTAATCGATGCCAACTGGTGAGTCTTTTTCCCTCAACAATGGTGCGGCGCATATAAACACGGACACCCACCTCCTGCACAATGGGGTCGGCTTGATGAAAACGGATTTTTAATGTTTTAGGTTGTGGCTTTCCCTCGGTATTCAGGTACATCACCCGGCCATCGGCTAAGGCATATTTTCCTGAAAGATTAAATGAAAGGGTGAGCATGCGGCCTGTTTTATGATGGCGAAAGAGGGTCAGGCGTGTACGAAAATGGTAGATATTGGTGCTGATCAGTTGGTTTTTTTTATCGAAGAGTTGGTACTCTAAGGCGTATTGCCAATGTTCATCCGGGCCGGTGACACTTTTAGGGGGTACATAAGCGACGGTGGTGACACGAATCAGTGAGTCTTGAATGGTCAGAGGAAAGACGGTCCACTTTTTATTTCGATCCAGCACATAGGCTATGGAGCGATAAATTTTCTCATCAAAGGTCTGTTCCAGAAAGTAAACATCTTCCCAAAAGTGTTGTAGTTTCGTTTGAATATCTTTCCAGAAAAATCCGCCAGCTAAAAAAAGTGAAAGAATAAACCAGGTTCGAAAACGAAACATGCTTTTTCCAGAGTGCGCAGATCAATGATATCGGCGCTTTTTCCAGAGTGCGCAGATCAATGATGTCGGCGCGCTAAAGGAGCGTGTGATTGTGCATGAAGAGAGGCTTTCTGGTTGAGGATCTCCAACCATCCAGCGCGTTGATCGACAAAACGGCGAATATTTTGATCGTCTGCATTCGCATGATGATAGTATCGTTTATCGGGTTGGCGAGGAACCAGATTAACGACCATATCCAGCTGTTTTTGATCGTTGGAGATTAACAGAAAGGCTTGGGCAGAGTCAAAATCAACGATTCTTTTAAATTGATAGTGGGGCCAACGCTCCAGAATCTGACTGAGTGCCACCACATCCCAGTTATCCATATAGTTTCTGATTAACTGGCGTAGATCTTCTGGGAAGACGCGCGCATCGCCTAGTGGGGCTTTTTTGATCAATGAGACCAGATCCGCTTTTTGAGTGACAATGCCTAAGGCACGGAAACGCGCCTCCTGAACCAGATTATCAACCTGTTGGCGGTAGGCGGTCCGTGCTTCAGGAGAGACCCAGATTACACCAAAATTTTTATTCTCAGTAGCGCGTAAATATTGCGCTTGAGGTAGACCATTGCCCTCATAACCAGCGGTTTCCATATCACCATTCACAAAGCGTGTATGGAGTCCATCCTCTTGCAGGCTCTGCCAGAATATTTTCTCCAGAGGAGGGAGGACTTCAGCGTTGGTGGTGGCATGGTTAAAAGAGAGCAGAACATCGGCATTGACCGATGGCTGATCGAAGCGCCAGCCAAAAGCACGGCTCTGTAGTACCAGGGCGGCCTGATCTCCCCATTCGCGTAGCGTCACTTGATTAACCAGATTAAAGAGATGGTGGATCTGTTGTGGGCGTACAAGATCGGAAGAACCATCCAGATTGGTTGCAGGATGGGTTCCGCCAATCAGGAGCATTTTACCCTGAAGCCTTTCAAAGAGCGAGACACCATACTCAAAGCTGGTACCCTCAAAGAGTGGCCGTGGCACCTGTATAATATAGTTTTGTGAGGCGCCTAAACGGAGCACATAGACGCCCCAGAAGCGTGATTTCTCCAGGTTCTCTTTTTCTGAAATCAGGAGGTAATCCTGTTGAGAACGAATATGGTGATAGCGGGTGATCTGATAGCCAAAGCGTCCTGCGGCTTCAGCCAGTGGGGCCAGTGCTTCTAAGCCCTCTTTGCTCCATTGACCATTTTTATATTCCGTATCGGCCAGACGCAATAGTGGTGTGAGTACTTCGGCATCCCAGAAGAGTAACTCCTCCATGAGCGGTGGGGTGTATTGATTGCTTCCACGGCGTGCGATGCGCTCTTTATCTGAGAAGAGCCAGGCTTGTAGGTAACCATCGATCCGGCGGACATCCTGGCGCTCCCCGATGCTTTGAGGTGAGACCAGGGTGCGGGCAAAGCTGCGGCGCATATCGGCACGATTGAAGAAGATCTCTGCAAAACCGCTTCGTGTATTATCGCGCTGAATATTGGCTAAAGGGGAGGGGGACCAGTTAATGTTCATTCCTGGGGCCATCTGCTCCATCTTTTTAAGATTCAGGCTGGGGGGGAGTTCGGTTTTGACCCAGAGGGAGCTGGCCAGTTTGGGGCGGGTCCAATCAATGATGGTACTCTGTTCAGGAATGCCCCCGATCACGCGCCAGCTCTCATTGGTGTATCCGCGAACCTGTAGGGTATCGCGTTGATTAAATTCACGATGAAAAAGATAAAAAGGGGTGCGATAATCGACCAGTACATCCGATGCACGGTCAGGATTTGCCAGGCGCGCAGCCCCTGCAATGAGTAGGGCCTGGGCTTGATTATCGGTAAAGATTGCGGTGCCAACCTCCAGCGCACCCCACTCCTCCAGCGGTGCGGGAATCTGTACCACCATACTGTTTTTTGCTTTCATATTGAGAATATAGGCACCCCACCCCCGGCGAGGATGTTCTTTAAGATCCTGTTCCTGAATGTAGAGATAGTGCTGATTAACCTCAATCACTTTGTAGCGTACAAAATCGAGTTGGTTGATGGCATCACTCAGGTAGCGTTCATCTTTTGTTTTTAGGTATTTTTTAAGCAGTTTAAGGGCATGGGCAAAGGTATCGGCTTCGTGGGGAAGGGGAGGGATATAGCTGTCACGGTCGCGGTTTTTATAGATGGCAATTTTTTCATCGCGTACCATCTCATTGAGGGTACGATCATTCACCTTAAAGAGTCGGACATGGATTCCGGAGGCTTTATTAAGCGCCTGCCAGTCAAAAGGGGAGGGGAGAATGGTTAAAATAAAGCCTAACAGACTGGCGCCCGCCACGGCGGCAAGAGAGCCTTGCAGCGTGGCACGGGTTAAGCGGGCGACAATCTCTTTATCATGCATTTTAACGGCCATCAGGGTGGGCAGAAGATAGCCAAAACCGTAGTAGTCGGTCACTTTAAGGTGGGGGAGGGCCCAGACGAGAAAATATCCTAGTGTAATCTTGTAGAAAAAGCTGATATTAAAGAAGAGACCAACTTTGCGTGAGCCCTCAACGGTGATCTTTTTAAAGAGGGGAAGACGTAAGACCAGTGAGGCAATACCGATGATCACCACAACTTCAGTAAAGGTGACCAGCACTTTCATCGGTTGATACCATTGCAGTGCTAAAAGAGAGGGGATGAGAATGCCGTTAAAGTCCCAGCCATAGAGCAGGTTTAAGCGGGAGGCAATGGCGGAGGCGGTGAGCAGGATGATGTAAGATTTTGGGCTGGCGAGCATGCTGGCAGCGACATCCTCATACATATATCCTAATGTACTCATGGTAAAGTTGGTGTAGACCATGAGTCCATAGCGGATAATAATGTAGGTGATACCGATCTGGATTGAGAAGGGCACCATGCCGCGCCAGAAGCCGGTTTTCCAGAAGATGTTTGCGACCAGAGAGACGATGATTAAACCGAAGCTGTGGAGATTATTACGGTAATCGAGATGCCAGCCCAAGTGGGTATTCACCCACTCTCCGGCGATGGGAAAGAGCCAGCCATCGAAGAGAATGCGTACCAGGACACTGACTAAGACCATGGCAAAGAAGCGATCACGGCCAAAGAGTGCGCTCCACAATCCCCATCTTGAGAGTCGTTCGGAGAAAAGATAGACGATGATATAGGTGACCACCCCTTCGATAAAAACGGCCAGAGCGGCCCAGGGTTTGGATATGAGCAGAGGTACGAGATAGCCCGGCACCACAAGACCAGAGAAGACCCAGCCTAAACGGAGATTAAAGAAGGTCACCACCATCACGCCAACCCATACGGTGGTGATCACCGAACTGGATAGACTGCCCTCAGGGAAGAGGGCAAGAGGGAAGATGGCGTCTAGGTCTATGGGCATGTGGTTTGTTTGAGAATAGTGATATTTATAGAGATAAGTGATCTTTTAGAGAAGCAATAACTGTTCCTGTCTTTTTTGCAAGGGAGAAAACGAAGTGATGGATTGACATTTGCGTTGATTTTCTATAATTATTGGAGAAGTTTTTAGACGTCTTTTTTTTTTGTGTCCGATTGTGACAACCAAAACAGTTAATATATTATCTTTGATCTGATATATAATACGGTAAGATCCGATACGGATGCGATAGAGATGATTAACACCATGTAATTTTTTGACGCCTTTAAGGTCGTGGGTTTTGGCTCAATGTATCAATTGCGGGCTGGAGACGTTTTTGGATTGATCGAGGTTGTTTTGAAAACGAACGTAGCGCAGCGGGTTTAAATAAAATTTGGTACATTATGCATTCAAACCGCTCTGTTTTTTGATCGCTTTCCAGGTTATATTCTCTGGTTCCTGGAGTGCTCTTTTAGCGGCTTTAATATCAATGAGATCTTCTAATGCTTCTAGAATTTTTAGATCCGCCAACGGGATTACCGCAACAATTTTTTCGCCTTTAAGAGGTTAAAACAGAGCGTTTTTTTTCTTTGCTTGTTTGATCGATAAGATCTGTAAAGTGATTTTGTGCATCGATTGTGCGCATATGAGACATCACATGAACCTCATTTTAATTGATTTTAGGTAAGGCCAGTGAATGCTGGTCTTACCTTTTTATTTTTTGATTATGAGATCGAAGGTTCTACTCACCACTGGCAAGCTTAGCGGAGAGATCTTCAAACTTTTTCTTCATCTCCAGATTCTGGAAGGGCACCAGTTCGGGAACCTGCATATTCATCAAGGCTTGGAAGGATTGCTGGCTGTTTTTCAGAATCTGTAAAAGTTCTGCGGAGATCATGACCGTTTTTAAGGTGTTGCTGGCGGCACTGAGATCTCTTTGGATACGGGCTTGTGCCTGGAGGACTTTCTCCTTCTGTTTGTTGAGGGCTTTCTCATAGAGTGTTGCGGTTTTGATCGTCAGTTGATGCGCTTGGATATTATTCTGATAGATGCTTCGGCGTTGTCTGGAGGTTTCACGGGCGAGTTCACGGCGGGCATCGGATTGTACCTGGCGTGCCTCTTTCATCACATCGCGCAGGCGGGGCAGATATTTTTGATCCACCTGTAAGCGGTAACGCTCCTGAATATGAATCATCAGTTCTAAGAGGGTGACATGCATACTATAGTAGCGTTTGGCGATAGAGAGTTCTTCACCGCTCTCTTTGGTAAGCTCCATTAAGCGTTTGGAGATCGCTTTGACACTGTCAAAGATCAGGGTCATACCGACAATATCATCGGCATCCACCCGTGTGAGCAGTACTTCGGCACGATCCGGTGTCAAATTTACGCCAAATTTATTAAGATGTGTGATAAACTGCTGCGTAATCAATTGAATATCGTTTTTATAGCTTTTAATATTCTCTTGAGAAGCTTTGATTTTGTTATCATATTTGGTTTTTGTGGTTTTCCATATATGTTTCACAGGCGCGCCCAAACGCTGCTCTTTATAACGGGCAATATTGTGGCGCTCCTCTTTGATTGCCGCCTTAATTTCTGCTAACTTTTTCTGATAATCGCTCAATTTTCGATCGGTGAGTAGGCCGCCAAGATCATCGAGAATGGCGTCAAGATCTTTGCGCAGTGACTTTTTATCATCACCAAAGAAGGTGGAGTCTGGCGCTTTATCCATTTTATCGCGTACTTCACCGGCATCTTCCAGTTTAGGCAGGGCGCGATTCCAGATACGATCAAAGGTCTGTTTCTCCTGTTCAAGAACGCTTTCAGCGGCGGGGCGTGCCGTTTGGGAGAGTGACACTTCTTTGGCGGAAGCGGTGGATAGGGTGGGCATACTGGGTGATGGAATGATGCAGGTGGGACAATCTAAAGGTTGACAGCCATTGATAAAAAGGACGCTGAGTCCCGCAAAAAAAGCCAGGCGTTTGGACATGAGATCTCTTCCTGTAACGGATATATGGCAACCTAAAAAAGATTTAGGCACGGCGATTGCTTTAAATAGCGTAAAATTTAGGTCAATAAAGGATAGACCTTCTTGTTAATTGATTATAGCGGTTTTTTGACAAAATTTCTCCCTGTCAGCCGCAAGTTCCGACGTTTTGCCGAAGGGAGATCGTAACTGTGCGAAATGGAACAGCTTTCTGGCGTGTTGTAGGTATTATGGGTGCGTTTGTACTGGGTGGATATGCCCAGGAGGCGTTCTCAGAAGCTGAAACGATGCCGACCGAACAGCAAGCGCAAAAAAAAGAGACGTTACACCTCTCCTCTGATCCTCAGATTATTGAACAGGAGGTGCAACGATTGCAAGCGCTCTATGATCAAGAGCGTAGCAAAGTTGAACAGTTAGAAAAAGAGGCTTTGAGTGCAGAAAAGAGAAATTATCAACTGGAGAACAGCCGGATTCAAGCGTTAGAAGCGCTGGAGCATCTTAAAAAGGTGCATAAAAAAGCACAGGCGGATGCAAAGCACGCAGACAATGCTTTGAGTCAAAAGACGGTTGCGAAAGCCTCTACTGTAGAGGTAGAAAAAACGCCTGAAGTATCTGAGAAAACAGCGTCATCCGTTCATCTTTCGCAGCATCTGTCCAAAGCGCGTGCGGAGTATGAGAAGGTCGTTGAAAACTTCCGTGTGCACTATGATCAATATGTTAAACTGGTGAAGCGGATTTCAGCGGTTCGTGAACAGCGTGATGTGGTACGCAAGAAGCTGGATCTCTTTTTAAAACAGCAACAGTTGCTGCATAAGCAACGGTTCGAAGCCCATGTGCAGGAGATTAATGCACAGTTAGGGGATGAACGGGAGATTGTCTCAGAAAAAAAGAGTGTGTGTGATACGCGTAAGCATCCTAAAGAAGACTGTCTTGCAGAGACATGCCGGATGGCTCTGAATGATGTGGGTGGCGTATGGGTATCACAGATGACAACAGTATTAAAGGAAATGGATCAAAATTATCTGATTGATGATCAATGGATATCCGCTGAACGTGCAGAGGTGCTCCGCTCTAAGATTTTGGCGGAGCGCCTGCAAGGAAAAGAGGCTTCCTGTCGTGTGCAAGCGGTGGTGCAGGGGAAGCCAATTGATGATCAATGGGGTGTCTTGACGGTTACAGCACACCCCTCTGAGTCGGTACGAATTATGAACATTCGTGGCCATTATCGGCCAGAGATGTTACTGCCCTTTGGTGAGTATCGCATCCAGATCACAGATGCAGCGGGAAAGTCCCGTGAAAAACATATTGTTCTTGATCGCCTTTTTTTGGAGACAACGGTGGCGTTGGCTCCCCCTTCTTGATTTATTAAAGTGCTCTTTTCATTGATCTATATTTGTGGAAAGCATTCAAATAGAGCGAGATTGAAAGGTTTTCGGTGAGGAGAAGGCGTATGCGGTTTATTGGAGAGTCTACCTGTAGAGACGCCTGGATATCTGGAGCATCCTGGAAAATCCAGGCCAGAGTTGTTTTGTTGGTTTTGATTGGAGGATGGGGTCTACTGTTCTCCTCGTTAGCCGAAGCCCAAAGTCAGTTCGAAGATATTACATCGCTTCAAAGGCGTGCAAAAATGGCACGCCAGGAAGCGCAAAAACTCAGACAACGTGCCGAAGCGCTCTCAAATAATATGGCTTCTCTGGAGAGACAGGCGCTGGAATCGGAAAAAAAGAGTTTTACTTTAGAGCAGCGGCGCAGTGAAGCGTGGAAAACGCTTAAAGAGAAGTTTAATCAGGTGTGGGGTAATCCGCGACTCACCGTTGAGGGGGAGTTGCGTGGTTATGCACAGGCTTTTGATGCGTTGAAAAGCCATGAAGCGCGCTATAGTCAGGTGTTGAAGGAGATCTCTGAGGGGCGCTTGCGGGCAGAACAGATGCAAAATAAGAGCCTTGAAGCGCAGCGTCAGGCTTCTTTGTTGGATGAACAGGTGCGACAGGCGCAGTTGCAGTTGATTAATCGAATTATACGCAAACCAATTGTTGTTGAATCGCGTGGTGAGCAGGAGTGTAATTTTGATAAGCCGATTAATGTCTGTCGGAAACAGGCATTGAAGAAGGCGAGAGAGAATGCACTGGCGGCCTGGAAACGGCGGATTGTCTCCATGCTTCCTGGTTCTCCTGGTGGCCAGAATCAAGAATATATAATCAATCAAGCCTCAGGAGAGGTGAAAAACCATAAGATTATTGGCGATGGCTGGACCGGGCGGGCAAAATACTACTATCAGATTCAAGCCACAGTGCAGGGATTGGGTGGTGAATATAGAGGGGGAAATCCCTCACCTCCTGTGAGGCGGCCTTCTCCTCCGATTACTACGCAGCATAATGGTGGACGTTTGCTGGTTGAGACCGATCCTCCTGGTGCTTTAGTACGTATTCTCAATATTCGTGAGCCCTATCGTGACAATATTTATCTTCGCCAAGGGCGTTATCAGATCTCTGTCTCTAAGTCAGGATTTAAGACAAAAACAAAGTGGGTCAAGATCAGTCGTTCTGATGTGGAAGAGTTTATTGAGTTGAAGCCAGAACAACCGGTCTGGAAGTCTGATACCTCTCCTCCGATCTATGATCCCACACCGCCAACGCCAGTACCCGGGGATAGTCAGCAACGGCGTTTGACTGTGGATGTGGTGCCCCGGGATTCACGGGTGCGTATTTTAAATATTGTTCCGCCTTATCGGGCCGGAATGCTGCTTAAACCGGGACGTTATCATATTGAAGTGACCCGTAAAGGCTATCGGAAAGTGCGCAGATGGGTGGAGTTGACTGACTTTGATCTGATTGTACCTGTCGTGCTGATGCCGCGTTCGCGTAGCGGAACAATTAATTTTCCCTAAATTAGGCTGGAAATCATGTATCTCGACTATTTTGCTTTAAAACATTTTCCCTTCGAGCCAGTCACCCAGCGTAATCTGGAGTTTTTTCCAGCGGCGGGAAGGGAGCATCTCTTAAATGAACTTCTTTATACTCTGGAAAACCGTGATGGTGATGGTGCGGTATTGATTTCTGGTGATGAAGGGGTGGGAAAAACGGTTTTAGCACACGCTTTGATGGCACGACTGGAGTCCAGTGCGCGTGTGGGACTGATTACAGGTCAGACATTGGATGGCCAGCGACCCTTTGCTAAAGTGGCGGTGGCCATGGGTGTGCAGGAGTCGATGACTGGCAGTGAGGAGACCGCACAGCAGTGTCTTTTAAATCTGGTGGAAGAGGAGGTTAAGCATAACCGTTTTTCTGTTTTAATTATCGATGCCTTAGAGGAGATCTCTCCTCAAGCACTACAAAAGCTCTATCCGATTACCGGGTGGGAGTATGAGTTTCGTAAAATCCTGCCGATGGTCTGGCTTGGCAACAGTCGCGTGAAGCAGCTTTTTAGCGCAGAGCATCTGGGAGTGATGGCCAGTCGTGTTACCCAGGGGTTTTCAATCTTGGCTTTAAATCGCCAGGAGTGTGAAAGTTATCTTGGTTTTCGTCTGCAAAAGGCGGGCTTTCAGGGTGCTGGGCTCTTCTCTGCTTCGGCGGTGCGTGCGTTGCATCTGTTAAGCCAGGGGCGTATTAAGCGCTTAGATATTCTGGCGCACCGTGCATTGGAGGCGGCTTATGTGGATGGTGAGCGCTGGGTTAGGGGTAAGCATGTATTGCGTGGTGTGAGTTGGGAGGATATCGATTTTGGTGCCCGAATTAAGCGGGCTTTTTTTCCAGGTTCTTCAGGTGTTCGTCACTCATCTTCTGGCGTATTGCGCCATGAAAGGCGTGCCTTAGAAGATGATAAAAGTTTTCCGGATAACAAAGAAGAATCTGTGCATAATATTCTTCCCGGTGGTGCCATTGCCACTTCGGCACGTTTTCGTCGCTTTCCTAAACCGCTTGTTCTGCTCTCTGCGCTCTCTGTAACCGCCGTTATGGGCGCATGGCAATCCTCTTCAGATCATGGTATCTGGCCAACTTATGCCATGATGCAGCGTTGGGCTTCAAAGGCGGTATTCTCTTGGGGTGATTCAGAGAAAGAGGTGAAAGAGCGCGCGCCTGAAAAGCGGGTTGGTGAGTATGGTTATCAGGAGAATTATGATCCTCAGAATGTCCGTTTTAACTATCAAGGACAGATTAAGGTTAAACCTGTTGTTGTTGAAGAGAAACCACCTCAGCCGATAGAATCTCCGGATGTGATCGCGTCTTATTCAGGTCAGGAGGCGGTACATACGCAGGCATCATCACATGAAGAAGCGCGTAAGCAGGTGACCGCGACAGAGACGGTGATCTCCCAGGAGAGCGCATTTCAACCGGTGATCGCGGTGTCAGAGCAGACGACAAGTGCACCAGAAGTGTTTGCACCCTCTAAAGAGAAAGTGCAACTTCTTATTCCATTGGAAGCGCAGCGTGGTGCAGAGTCAGGGAATCGTTCTTTTCTTTATGTCCCCACTTCTGTGCCTGAATGGTTAGCCGGCAGTCATGACCGCTATATCACCATTGAGATTCCTGGTTTAGAGAATGAGCAGGAGTTGCGTGATCTTGTTGAGGCGTTACGCTTTATGGGCGAAGGGCAGGGGAGTGACCGGTTGTTTGTTCTTCAACGGCGTGCACAGCGGGTGGGGGTTTTCTATAGCCGTTATCAACGCTACTCTGAGGCGATTATCGCTTTTGATACACTGCCTGAGGTGATTCAAAAGAGAGGCCCTGTATTAAGGATTATGGGGGATATTCATCGAGAGATCTCGACTGAAGCGGCGCCTGAGGGACTGTTTTTTCAGCCGGAGGGATTGGATGATCCGGGTGAGATGACCAATAAACATGCGGCATTTTCGGTCCAGAAACAAACGCATAGCTGATTAAAAAAGCCTGGTGATCTAAACCAGGCTTTTTATGTTTTGTTTATTTTTTAATTGATGTTTGTTATGAGATGCCAAATTTTAAAACAATTGCTCTGAAAAATATTCCTTGATCATCAAACTAAATATACAGTATAATTTTCTAGTAGACGGTTTGGATTGTCATCTCACATCTTGCACCTTTGCACTGTGATCTGGAATCCCAGATCCAAAGCCGCTTTGGATAGCCGCTCAATGTCCATAATCAGCTTAAAGACAAGGATTTCTGAAAGGATTGCCATCATGGCGGCCTCTGCTGCCATACCCCAATCTGGTTGAGTGTCTGGAAAAGTTTCTAGATGAACCCAATGAGCCAGAATGAAGGCCAGAAAGCTCAGGATCAGCCACCTGTAGACGCCTTCCCGCGTACCTTGGCCAAATCGGTGTAATCCGAACCGATATTTTGCTGTTTTGAAAAAGCCTTCAATCTGCCAACGCTTCTTGCCCCACCTAATAATGTGTTGACCAGAAATAGCTTTGGTAGACAATACAAACCTCTGTTCCCATTCCCCATTCCGTTTCAACCAGACCCAGGAACCAAAAACAGGGAAATCCAAATTCTCCAGGAAGATCTTTTCTCCACGATAGTAGATCTTCTCAACAGCCCGTCCATCCTTCAGCTTGTGGGTTTTGGTGACACCAACGATGGTATGGAAACCAAATTTCCGAACACCCTTAAGGAATTCCCTGTTGCCAAAAGCTGCATCGGCAAGAACCAGAATCCGATACCGTTTCCGAAGCTTAGCTGGAATTGTTCGGAGAAGTTTCAAAGCCAGGTTCGTCGGGGAAGCAGATCCCTTACCTCTCCAAACCCTGAAACTCCAAGGAATCCTCCAACCGTCCATGGAAAGATAAAGCACTGCAAGGTGCATCCCACGTTTCTTGTTGAAAATATGGATCAGCCCGTCCAGCAATTTGAATTTACCTGTTTTCTCTAGAGGCGTCAGATCCACAATTGCCTGAAGAACTGGGCGTCGTCCACGTTTTCTCCTGGCCAAAAGCCGTTCGAGAACGGCTGCTCGCATGGTACGGATGACGGCCCTGGTAGACCAGTTATACTGGTTCAGAAATCGGCTGATAGAGCTGGCCGATTTCACTGAACTGTGCTCTGGAAGCGAATGACCATCCCCTTCCAGGAACAAAGACAAGACAACCTTCAAGGTCTGCCGTTGATATGAGTTCGGCATCAGATTGAGAAGGTCAACCACTAAGTGTTTTGCGATTCCAATGAGTTCGTTCATACCTACCATGATGGGCATGGTAAGGAAGTCAGGTCAAGTCAGGTGCAAGATGTGAGTCATCTCTTATTTTGAAAATGTTGATATGGGTATCCGGTTGGTGCAGGCTATAGTACAATTATCAAAGTCTTTTTCTCTGCACTCAAACAAACATGCTTGAGATGGATATTCCAGATAATTTACTTGATTTCAGCCTTCGTTTTTCGACTGAAGATGGATGTTTTGACTTTCTTATCCAACTGCGTTGGCCAGACGGTTTCATATGTCCAAAATGTGGAAGCAAGCTTTGGCATCATCTTAAGACAAGAAAACGAGTTATTGAGTGTGCGAACAA
>JBQGBW010000116.1:0-12680 GCA_052043475.1 Magnetococcales bacterium HHB-1 | reverse complement strand
CCACCATAGCGCCGTGAAATACTCGCATCAGCCTGAGTAAATTTATCAAAGATATGTTCCAGATACTCCGGCGCAATCCCGACACCAGTGTCGGTAACAGAAATTTGAAACAGGCTCCCCTGAACAATGTAAACAACCTTAAAAATAATATGTCCTTGATCTGTGAATTTGATGGCATTGCCCAGCAAATTGATAAGAATTTGACGAAGCCGCCCTTCATCGCCATGAACACACGCAGGAAAATCAGCGGGAAAATCCAGAATATAAGCCAACTCTTTTTCTTTGGCCCGACTTTGCATCATGTTATTCACAGAAGAGAAGAGCGCATCAATCTGGAATGGGGCAGAATCCAGTATCATACTTCCCGTCTCAATTTTGGAAAGATCCAAGATATCATTGATCAAATTTAGAAGATGTTGTCCTGCATTATGCACCATAGACAATTGGTTACGCTGTTCTTCACTCAGATCACTTTCAATCACCTCATCGCTTATCCCAAGCATCACATTAAGCGGCGTGCGAATTTCATGACTCATATTGGCCAGGAATTCACTTTTGGCCCTGCTCGCTGTTTCCGCCGCCGAACGGGCCACCTTCAACGCCTCTTCTGCCCGCCAACGCATGATAAATTTATGCACCTCATCAGCCACCAGTTCCAACTGCACGGCGTCCTCATCTGTGTAAGAACCTTCCTTGTTTCCCACGCCTAAGATCATATACACGCGCGTTTCCATCATCACCGGAGAACTCATGTGGCGAAGCACTGGAAAATGGTTTTCTGGATAGCCTTTACGACTGGATTCATTAGGATAATCATTGTGGATAACGGTGCGCTTTTGTCGAAAAGAGTCCGCCCAGATACCTGCTTGTGAAATGGGATAGTGTGTGGCATGCACAGCTTTGCACAACTTCAATGCAACAGCATTCCACGTAACCAATTGGATAGTCTCCTGGTCCGCGTTAACCATATGCAGATAACCAATTTTACTATCCGTAATGGCGACAGCAATATCCAAAGCACGGGAACAGAGTTCCTTCTCATCCAGTTTAGCGGCGTCCCTGTTTAACTCCAGAAGCATAGACAACCGGGTTTCGTTGGTACGGCGATAGTTCTCTGCCTTGATCCTCTCCGTAATATCCCAGACACTGGCGACAAAAATAGGCGGTATTTCACGTTGTGACAGTTGCAGACGCACTTCGGCATAATAATTACTGCCATCTTTTCGTTGATAGCGCGTTTCATAAACCAGACTGTCCGTTTCTCCTTTTCGCAGAGGCGCAAGCCTCTCTTCGAAAACCGCCAAAGTACAATCCTGTTCAATATCTACAGGCGTCAGACGTTGCAGTTCATTGATCTCATAACCAAGATTCTCACGCGCGCCATCACTAAGTAGAACAAAATGCAAAGAACTCGCATCAAATAGCCAGATCTCGTTGCTGGACTCTTCAATCATGCGACCAAAACGGGCCGCCTTATCTTCAGCACGTCGGTATGTTGTAATATCCTGGATCGTACCCACGATTCGTTTAGGCGATCCATCCGGGTTCCGTTCAATTTCAGCAATTTCATGGATAAATTTTTCAACGCCCGTCTCCAAAAGAATACGGTATGTCACATCATGCGTCACCGCATCGGATAAAGCCTTCTCCATTGCACGTTCAACGCCGGAGCGGTCATCTGGATGAATACGTTCAACCAGCGCCTTGTATGTGGTAATGGGCGAGGTCTTTGCCCCCTCTTCACAGAGTATATGGCGGGCTTCCTCTGACATCAGCAACTGTTTGCGGTTTACTTCCCAGATCCAATGGCCTGTCTGACTGATTCGTTGGGCCACTTCAAGGCGTTGTTGGTTCTGTTTAAGTTCAAAGGTTCTTGTGGCAACTTTATCTTTCAAATTTTCTTTGGCCAGGACAAGCCCCTGAAGAAACTGATTGGCAGAAGCCAGCAATTTATTGATATAGATAACAAGGGTATTCAGTTCATCCTCTTCATGTCCTTTTGGGACTTGAATACGCTGCACGTCAAGCGAACCGGGTTCTACCTTTGCAATGGCATGAATAATTTCTAGAAGTGGTTTGGATAAAAAATAGAAGAATAGAATGGTGAGCAAAGCGGCCAAAATTAAATTGCGAATAATCCCGGAAGCCAATATGGTCACCGATCGTTCTAACCACCCTTCGGCCATCATATTGACATCCGCGAAGACAACCATGCGGCCAATAATCCGTTCTTGATCATCGGGAAGAGTCAGAGGAACCGGATAACGCCACTCCTGACCAAACAGGATGCGGGTCAACCATGCAAATTGGTAGCTTCTCTTCTGCTTGCTGCGCTGTACCAGCAATTCACCGGTATCCGTTAAAATCCGCACTTTCACAACCGCTGCAAATTGAAACAACCCTTCCACCACATCCTCAGCAGCATGAGCATCCAATACAAAAGCGGCCCGGACTGCGGAGGCTTTGGCTGTTTCAATGACCTGTTTTATGTCCCGGTCAAAGTTTTTGCTCTGATTGTAAAAATCCAGATAAATCTGCAAAACACTCAACAGCACACCAATAATAAAGGCTGCGAGCACAGCATACTTCGCCTGTCGAAAAGCAATACCAGTAAATGGAGAGGGGGGCTTCAGCAAATCCATATTCAACTGCTTATTTAAGTGCTGAGAATAAAGAGGCAGTAACACCGGAATTAATTTTTCGTCACACGAAAAAATCCACAAAAACAGGTTCTCCCTCCTGAATTGGAAATGATATCATAAAGGCGCGTCATTGTCTGGATTCAACGTGCTTATACGGCATATTGCCAGCAATTTTCTTGACAGATCTTACAGACCCCATACAGCCAGCAGAGCTTGATTATCCGGGGAAATAGCGACCCGCTATCCCTGTAGTTTCATCACGTGAGGAAACAAAAAATGAGAGCCATTTGGATCATTTTTGCCATGATGTCATCCATTACCTTATGCTCAGCGGGAACAGTGCCAGAATCGAATCAACCCATCCGCATCATCGTCAATAACTGGTCCAGCCAGATCGTTATGTCCCGAATCCTTGGCAATATGTACAAGAAAATGGGATACACAGTAGAGTATCCAAAAAAAGATATCGCCAGTCAATGGGGTGGCCTGCACCGTGGGGTGGAGCATATTCAGGTGGAAGTTTGGGAAGGAACAATGCAAGAAGATTTTCACCGAATCAGCGCCTATGGCCAAATGGTGGATGCAGGAACGCATGATGCCATTACCCGCGAAGAGTGGTGGTATCCCTCCTATGTCGAGGAGGTGTGCCCAGGATTGCCAGATTGGCGTGCTTTAAAGCGCTGCGCCCCCCTTTTTGCCAATGAAAAGACGGCCCCAAAAGGGCGTTACCTTGCTGGCCCCTGGGAAAAGCCGGAAAAAGCAAGAATTCGTGCCTTAGATCTAAATTTTGAAGTAGAAATGGCAGAGAAATCCGATGATTTGTGGATCGAATTGGAAAAAGCCTGGCAACAGCGCAAACCAATCGTTCTATTCAACTGGACCCCAAACTGGGTAGAGGTCCGATATGAGGGAAAATTTATCGAATTTCCTCCCCACGCCCCAGAGTGCGAAACCGATCCGGCCTGGGGAATCAACAAAAAGTGGACATTTGATTGTGGCAATCCCCCAGCGGGTTGGTTAAAAAAGGCCGCCTGGAAAGGCATGCAGAAAACATGGCCTTGCGCTTGGCAGGTGCTACGCAACATGAATTTTAGCAATACCATGATTGGCACCATCGCTGCTCTGGTAGACAAGGATGGTTTGAGTCATGAAGAGGCGGCAAAAAAATGGCTGGCCAACAACACCGATGTCTGGTCATCATGGTTACCAACAACATGCCAACAAAAACACTCTAAAGAGTAAAGATATGTGTTGCGCGAAGAGCATTTATTTGATTAGAAAGTCCGCATTGAGATCATTACAGTTCTAAGCTTAAACAGCAGACCTTCTTTTTCCGTTCCTCACTGTATCCTTGCCATTTCATATCTGGTATTTTGTGATGTTCTACTTTACAAAAACCATGACGCATAAAAAAATCAACCACCTGTTGACGGGACACGCAAGCAAAGAGCGTCTGAAGTTTTTTCTCTCTGGCACGAAGAATAAGATGATCAAGCAGGCGATGACCGATCCCTTCGCCTTTAAAACGGGTCAGTGCATAGAGTGCAGCCACCTCTCCGGTCTTCTCTTTTTTATAGGGAGAGGTGAGTAGCGTGCCAACCCCTGCAAGATGATTATTGTACTCTAAAAAAGCCCCCACGCCGCCTAAAAGAATATTAAAAATCTGCTCTGGAGTACGGGGAAGTAAAAAGCCCTCTTTGATGCCACGACGAATCAGTGCTGAGGCTTGAACGTAGTGATCAAAGCTTAAAGGCCGAATATGGCAGTAGTGACGTTGAGCAAAGAACGTTCCACACCCTTCATAAGTAAACAGTTCCCTATCAACCTCCTGGGGACAACAGAGAGAAATGCCACTGATATCCTCTTTCAGTAGTTTCTCAACCAATTTAAGCACAGATCTCTGTTTAGCGGAGGGTGATTTTTTAAAATAGCGGTTAAGGCGGGCAGGCGTGAGGAAACCGATCCGTTGTCCCTGAGAAGTGTGAAGCCCTCCCTGAGCAGTCAATATCAGCAACCGATTGATATGCAGTTGCGTACTCCATTGATAGATCAGATGAAAAAAATCACTTTTTGTTGTGGTAGGAACCGCAATATAGTGGGCATTAAATGCTGTTTTTGAGAACACGCTATAGGCAAGTGTGGGAATATCACAGTGATCCGCAACAGTCCAGTGGATTGTATCTGGAAGTTGCTTTTGAAAACAGATATCGATATTTTTTTGTTGAGGATAAAAAAGAACGATACGGCTGTTTGATTGAATCAGTTGCTTCGTGGTCGCAATTAAAGCGTCAATGGCTTTAGAATCGACACTTTGGGGCAGAGCAAAGGTGACCGTGAGACCATGAAAGGCATCCTGAAAAAGATGCCTTTCTGTGGGAAAGTATGTGCTCATGGAGTGTGAATTTATAGAGATAATATTTTTTTAAGGGGTGCTGGGAGAAAAAGCGATCCACTGAACATGGGTCTCCCTGATGCGGGTATTGGATTGGGTCTGATAGATCAGCGTA
This sequence comes from Magnetococcales bacterium HHB-1, assembly GCA_052043475.1. Taxonomy (GTDB): domain Bacteria; phylum Pseudomonadota; class Magnetococcia; order Magnetococcales; family JBQGBW01; genus JBQGBW01. The sequence continues at coordinate 7,531 of JBQGBW010000116.1, read as the reverse complement.
AAACGATCTTTTTTGATCGATTGAGCTAACAGACGCATCTGCACATCAAGTTGGCCAAGATCCAGTGTGGTGATGCTTAACATAATTTTTGGCGCGGTCTTAAAGGGTGTTTTAAAGATCACCTCTTTGCTGAATGTGCGTTGGCGCGAAAGAATGTTGGTCAACTTCCAGTGTTGATCACTGCGCTTAATTTTAACGACACCCTGCACAATACGCTGCTGCGAGGGGGGCTGTTTAAGCTTCTCTTGCTGTTGATCCAGCTTCTGTTGTTGCTGGTTGAGTTGCTGCTTTTGTCTATCCAGGTGCTGGGTAAGCGTTGCGGTTTTTAGATCAAGCTGCTTGAGTTGTTTGGTCAGCGTAAGAACCTGGCGTCTGAGGAATCCATTCTCTTTGCGTAGATCATCCAACAGATGACTGGCCTCTTTCTGGCGATCCGTGACCTCTTGATCGTTCCACCATTGGGTAAGCGGTTGAAGTGGGGAGACACCAGAGACGCGCCAAAATGAGAACATGGTGAGTCCCAGCAGAAGCAGAAGAAAAAGATAGAGGAAAAATTTATTCATTGCTGCGATTCAACCTGTCATTGATCTCTATAATTGAAAGAAAACAGCTGATATCCCTTGTTAAAAAGGGTGTGAAAACAGCCTATTTTGCTTTATAACGGTTTTTGTGTAATCAGGGAAGGCTTGTTGTTGGAATTTTTCCATGCAACAAAAAAGGGTCTTGATCAAAATGGGTAATCTGAACAGGGATGATCATCCCCGCTTTATAATGACAAACCTCTGTTTTCTTTAATGTTACCTGTATAGTAAGATAGTTGTCCAGCTTACCTGAAAGCCTGTTTTGATCGGAATTGATCTGCTCTATGAGTAGAGGACGAATGGTGTGACATATCTTTTCTGCCTGCTTAAAAAGTATGGCTAATCCCGCCTCTCTGAGCTTAAACGCGCGTTTTTTTATTATGGTAGGATGGATATGCGCTTTTTGAGGAAAACGCGCTGCAGGGGTCTCTGGGCGCTGAGAGTAGCGAAAAACATGAGGCAGTGCAATCTGACCTTCGATCATGAGCCTAAGCGTGTTATCAAAGGCTTCTTCGCTCTCGGTGGGGAAGCCCACAATGATATCGGCACCAAAGATCATATCCGGACGCGCCAGACGAAGTTGTTTGATGGTCTCAACAATCTGTTGACGTCGATCACGGCGATGCATCCTTTTAAGGATCAGATCATCGCCAGACTGAATGGAGATGTGAAGATGGGGACAGAGTTTTTTCTCAACCCTAAAAAGGTCGATTAAGGATGGGTCAATATCTGCGGCCGCTAAGGAGGAGATGCGAAGCTGTTTGAGCTTTGGATATGTGATAATCTCTTTAATCAGTTGCGTGAGTGTGATTGATGGTGAAAAATCCTGACCATAACTGCCTAAATTAATCCCGGTGAGCACCAACTCCTGAACACCTGTTTTTAACAACGCTTCAACTTGAGCGTATACTTTTTCTGGTTTATAAGAACGACTGGGACCGCGTAAGATAGGGATAATGCAAAAAGTGCACTGTTCATCGCAACCACTCTGGATCTGTACATAGGCGCGGGCTTTTTCGGATGGATTCTCTAAAGCGGGTGGCAGGGTGATTGTACCCTCTTCCTTAAAGGGAGAGACCTGCGTTTTATCCGGAGAGATCGGAATAACTGTGGATGGCGGTTGAATAAACTGCGCTATTTTTTGTTTCTCCTGATTGCCAAGCACCCACTGCACCTGCTCAAATCCGGCTAATGTTTCTGGATCACGCTGGGCATAACAACCGGTAACAATAAGTTGAGCGTGAGGATGTCTGCGGGCGAGGCGGCGAATCAGTTGCCGTGCTTGACGATCACTCTCGGCGGTCACAGAGCAGGTATTGATCACAATGGTCTTGGCTTGCGTAAGGTCTTGGGTGGTATTCAGATCGGCCTTTTGACACTGATGGCGCATGCGTTCGCTCTCAAACTGATTGGTGCGACAGCCCATGGTAACAAATGCGACCGGCTTCTGGGATGCTTGGCTCATTTTAAAAGGGACTCTGGTTGTGTTTCACTGGAGCTGTTACACTCCTTTTTAAGAGATTGATAATCTTTTTTGCCTGATGGCTATCCATATGTAAAGGCGTTGTTTGATGACTCTTTTTATTCGAGACTCTTTTTCGCGTTTTGTGCAAATTTTATTGGATGATCTCAACCGTCTGATTGGACCCGTCTATCTGGTGGGCGATGTGTTACGGGATGCGCTGCGTCAGGCACCTTTAACGGGAGATCTGGATCTGTTGGTGGCCGAACCACTCACGGTCTGTCGTCAACGGCTTCTCAAAGCGGGCTACACCTCGGTTTTTCAAGGAAAGAAGCATAACAGCCTGCTGGTTCCGATCAAAAGAGAGGAGTCTTTAAAATTAATCGAGATCTCCACCATACGCCATCAACCTTCAGTGGAGCCCTCCGTAGAAGAGGATCTGCGCTATCGGGATATCACGGTCAATGCCATGGCGTATGCCTGGCCTGATGGCCCGCTCATTGACCCTTATGATGGTCAGGAGGATCTTTTTAATGGCGCGGTACGCCTGGTGCATGGTAAAGAGACCTTAAAAGCAGACCCTCTACGCGCGGTCATGTTCTTTCGTTATATTATACAGCTTGGTGGAACACCAGCCACAGAAGATATGACCCTGGCGCAAAATTTTTCATTAAAGCGGGTGGAGCCCGAACGGATTCGCTCTGAACTGGATAAACTTTTTTCATTACCTCTGCGTACAGCCCATACCCACCGTTGGGTGTGGCGTCTCTTTGAATCACCGTTAGGGGATCAGATTTTGCCAGAGATTGCGGCACTGAAAGCGGTGCACGAAGGACCTGGTGAAGGGGTATCCGCCTGGACACGCACATTAAATATGATGCTCATGGTCTCTCCGGCTTCGCATGATGAAGAGATGTCTCTGCTCAATCTGCGTTGGGCATCCATTTTTCATCAGGTAGGTAAAGGCAAACTTTATCAGCAAGCCCAAAAGAATGAAGAGATCGATTGGACCGATCATGAAGATATGACACTGATGATCTGTGAGTCGGCTCTCGATCGGCTCCGTTTTTCAAAGCGCCGAAGACGACGCATCTTAAAGCTAATTCAAAATATGGGCTTCTCACTGACGCCTTCGGATCGGGTATTGAAACGCGCGCTCAAAAAGAACCTCCCCTTAGAGGGCATTTTTCGTCTTATCAAAGCAAAGGCTGATTTCCTACGCACCACATTAACCGCTGAAGAGTTCTATCAAGTAGAAAAGGAGTATCGACGCATTATTCGCCGCTGTAAATCGGTACGTCGTGCGATGAAACTCTTAACCGCCCACGAGTTGGCACTCTCAGGTGGAGAGATTATCGATCTGGTGCGGCGCCCCCCCGGACCTTGGATTGGCAAAATTCAACAGGATCTTATCGACTGGATCGATGAAGATTTTCGTAGAAACCAGCGTGAGTTATTGGAGAAACGGGTGATCGAATGGATCGCCTCAGGAGAGGAGTGAGTCGAATCGCCTAAAATATAAAGATTCACCTTCAGCTAGATCAACGAACAAAAAAATGACTTTTAAACTCTCGTCTCCTTTTGAGCCGTGCGGTGATCAGCCCCAGGCAATTGATGCTTTGATTGAAGGATTGAAAGCACAACAGAAAGATCAAACCCTTCTTGGTGTAACAGGTTCAGGAAAAACCTTCACCATGGCGCAGATCATCCAGCGCATGAATAAGCCCGCTTTAATTCTCGCCCACAATAAAACGCTGGCGGGCCAACTCTATAGTGAGATGAAAGGCTTCTTTCCTGAAAATGCGGTGGAGTATTTTATCTCCTATTATGATTATTATCAGCCTGAAGCCTATGTGCCCCGGTCCGATACTTTTATCGAAAAAGATGCCTCGATCAATGAGCAGATTGATCGCATGCGCCATGCTGCTACCCGTTCGCTCTTAAGCCGTCGAGATGTGATTATTGTCTCCTCGGTCTCCTGTATCTATGGTATTGGCTCGCCAGAATCCTATCAGGAGATGTCTTTAACCATTGAGATCGATCAGGAGTGGGATCAAAGAGCGCTGCTAAAAAAACTGGTGGAGATCCAATATAAGCGCAATGATATCGCTTTTCAGCGGGGCCATTTTCGTGTACGCGGTGATGTTTTAGAGATCTTTCCCGCCCACGAAGAGAGCATGTCCATTCGTGTGGAGATGTTCGGTGATGTGGTGGATCGGATCACTGAGGTTGATCCTTTAACAGGCACCTCCCAGAAAACCTTAGAGTCGGTCACCTTTTTTCCCGCCAGTCACTATGTAACCCGCCGCACCATGATGATCCGTGCCATTGATGAGGTTAAAAAAGAGCTTCGGGAGCGTTTAGATTGGTTTTATAAACATAATAAACTGCTGGAAGCACAGCGCTTAGAACAGCGCACCATGCAGGATCTGGAGATGATGCAGGAGTTGGGATACTGCACAGGGATTGAGAACTACAGCCGTTTTTTAAGTGGCCGCGCCTCTGGAGAGCCACCACCTACATTGATGGAGTATTTTCCTAAGGATGCCCTCTTTTTTGTTGATGAAAGTCATGTGACGGCATCGCAGGTCAGAGGCATGTATCGGGGAGACCGTTCCCGTAAAGAGACGCTGGTGGAGTATGGTTTTCGCCTCCCCTCCGCGATGGATAACCGCCCACTGACCTTTGAGGAGTGGGATCGGTTTCGCCCTAAAACCATCTATGTCTCCGCCACGCCTGGTCCTTTTGAGCGAGAAAGATCGGGATCAAATATTGTCGAGCAGTTGATCCGTCCTACCGGTCTGGTGGAGCCTATGTGTGAGATCCGTCCTGTGGAAAATCAGGTGGATGATCTGATTCATGAGATCCGTCAAGTGGTGCCCACCGGTTTAAGGGTATTGGTGACCACATTAACTAAGCGCATGGCGGAAGATTTAACGGAGTATCTTAAAGAGGTCGGTATTAAAGTGCGCTATCTGCACTCCGATATTGACGCCATTGAGCGTCTGGAGATTGTCAGAGATCTACGCTTAGGTGTTTTTGAGGTTTTAGTAGGAATTAACCTTCTGCGTGAAGGCTTGGATATTCCTGAAACAGGCTTGGTTGGCATTTTGGATGCTGATAAAGAGGGGTTTCTACGCTCCGAGACCTCTTTGATTCAGACCATCGGTCGGGCTGCCCGTAATGTGGAAGGCCGGGTGATTCTTTATGCAGACCGGATGACTGGCTCCATGGAGCGCGCTTTAACCGAGACAGATCGTCGTCGTGATGTGCAGTTGGCTTATAATAAAAAGCATCACATCACTCCAAAATCGGTTAAAAAAGAGGTCAGAAATCTATTAGATGATATTTATGGCGGCGATGAAGAGAAAGCGCAGACGCTTAAACAGGAGCAAAAACAGAAGAAAAAAGCCGAAGAGATTATTCGTTCGGCTTCAGAATCAGAGATCAAAGCAAAATTAAAAGCGCTTGAGAAAAAGATGATTGCCGCCTCTGATAGACTGGAATTTGAGCAGGCGGCTATTTACCGTGATCAGATGAATGCGCTGGAAAAGGAGGCTTTGTTGCAGGGATTGGTTTTGTAATTTTAGATTGAGATAGGCATTCTGTTGTGTGGTAGTGGGCGTGAAACGGTGCAAGCCAAAAAGGATCGGGAGCAAAATAGGTTGAGGAGACACAAGAAGTGTGTTGTGATAGAGGAAACTCTTTTTTAGAGTTTTCATCAGGCTGATCTTGTTTGTTGCATTCTTTAGGAGCCTCTTGGTCTTTCAAAAGAGCAATGTGTTCCATCATGAGAATGTTTCTTCTTGGAATATGAAAAAGACGAAGGCTATTTGAAGGCTTGACACTTTTATCGCCTTCACTAAAGAGCCTAATATCCTCTTTATGTTTGGGATTCTTAATGCGAGGATTTTCAAAAAAGTATACAGTATTATTGTTTGATAGAAAAATTTGATAGCAACCAATGTTCATTTTTCTTATGTTAGGATATTCACTTTTATTCTTCAAATAAACTTTTACATAAGGGTACTCAACAGAATCATTTTTTTTTCCAGGAAAAACAACACGGGATTGTGTTGCAGCTGCGCTCCTTGCCAACATAGCTCCTGATAAAAAGGAACTGAAAAGGCCAAGCAATAAAAGAGAGAAATAGATAATTTTAAGTATGCGAAAGATATTGTTGATTTTATTCCTATTCAAAACCCTAAAAAAAAAGAATATTTTATAGTCCCACGCAATACTTTTAACTCTTTGTCTGTTAACATCTACCATGCATACAGGGAGCAAAATAAGATATATTATTGAAGCGATGATAATTAATATGCTTTCGTAAAAGCCAAAATAAGCTCCCTCCTGATATTCTATAACATGCACTCTATATTTCATTAGTATATAGAATATTTTGTCCAAGGAAGTCCAATACACTATATCTTCTAAAGATAACTCAAAAAAGGGAATTCCATATTGAGAAAAATAAAAAGATAGAAAAGAGTATCCAATCCAAAAAGAGAGCATGGACAAAAAAGCAATACCTGCAAGCCCTCCTTTGATGAAAGTATTGGACGACAACTCCAAATCTTCTGTTTCAGATTGCTCCTTAATCATTTTATTCCCTTAAGACCAGTGCCTTCTGCAACTAATTTTTTAAATCTTTTATCCAGAGCACTGTATTGTGAAATTGGTTTACACAATGAGATATCAATTTCTTCATCGCGATCACGCCGCTTTAATTTTATAAGTTGTTTCTTAACAAGTTTCTGAACTTCTGTTTTTGTCACAACTTGCCGAAATCCAACACAGCGCATGGAGCATCGACTGCTTATCATGCATTCAATTATTTTATTGTTTTGGCGCAAAAACGAAACATTGACGATTGTTCCTGCAATATTTACAGACAACTTGCTACCAGAGTTTGCATCGTGAAAAAAAAGCAGCGATGCGAAAACGATAGTGATAATAAAATTTTTTATATACCTACGCATTATAAACTCACCTAACTTTGTAAAGGTTTCAGTATCTAAAGAATATATTTTTATATAATAAATGCTCTCCTCTCAATAGTCAACATTTTCAACTATAGATCCTACTGACTTTTTAATCTATTATTAGAACTATTATAAAGGAAGTCTTCAGCACTTTTCTGAATAAAAAGTGCTGTCTTTTAAGAATGAATACAGAACATTTTTATAAAAGCATTCTTTTATAAAAAAATCGTTTTTATTTAGGACCTTCTTTGTAAGCGTCAATTTCTACCCGTCTTCTTTAGGCATATTCCACGGCAATAGTGCATCATAATCATCTACTGACTCGGCTAATGGAAGTGCCGTAAATAGATGTTTCAGATAAGCATAAGGTTCGAGGCCATTATTTCTGGCTGTCTCGATAAGACTATAAAGGTTGGCAGAAGCTTTTGCTCCACCCGTGCTATTACTAAACAGCCAGTTTTTACGTCCAATAGTAAAAGGCCGAATTGCTCGTTCGACAGCGT